>JABMML010000242.1 GCA_013205585.1 Chitinophagaceae bacterium
AAAGCGTGATAATTTCTTGTTTTGTAAAATTGCGTTCTAGTTTAATA
Source organism: Chitinophagaceae bacterium (assembly GCA_013205585.1). Classification (GTDB taxonomy): domain Bacteria; phylum Bacteroidota; class Bacteroidia; order Chitinophagales; family Chitinophagaceae; genus Sediminibacterium. The sequence continues at coordinate 48 of JABMML010000242.1, forward strand.
GCAATAATACTTTCTTTTATTTTTTGAATAACACGTAGTAATTTGTTTTTAGTGCCCCAGTTATCGGTAAACAAATTTTTAGCAGTTTGCATGGTAATGGTAGAAGCGCCGCCTTGGCTGCCTAGAAAGGCAACTGCTCTTATAAGGCCTTCTCCGTCTACCCCATAGTGGTCATAAAATCTTTTATCTTCTGTGGCCACTAATGCTTGCAGTAAATAGGGGCTAATATCTCTATACTTAACTGTAATACGGTCCTCTAAATAAAACTTACCCATGGGCGTACCATCTTGTGCATACACTTGGCTGGCTAAAGAGGCAGTGGGGTTTTCAATATCATCTAAGTCGGGCATATCGCCAATCCATCCCCAGTTCAACATTAAAATAAATAATAAAAATATACCAGCAGAAATAAAATAGTATTTCCAAAAAAGGCGCACCCAACTCTTAGGTTTTTTTGAATCTTGACTCACTACTATTTTAATTAAGGTTTATAAATATTTTTAAACATATACTGCTGATATTTTTTTAAATCGGCTTCGTCTTTTATTAACAGTATATTGGATTTGCTTAATAAGTATATTTCATATTGCTTGCTAGGTACAAATGATATAATTTCAGTACTTAACCTAGGCTTCACTTTATTCATATAAGTTTTGGCATCAAGGTTGTTTACGAAGGGCCCAATCCAAACAATATAGCTATTCTCATTAAACTGTATGTAAGTTACATTTAATTTTTGTTTAATAAATTCATCATTATTCAAATAGGTAAAGGCTGTTTGCATTTCCTTCACAAAAGCGGCACTCACTTTTTGGGTGGCAAAAGCAATATAGTATTGCTCGCTGCTATCATTGGTGAAAGCGAGGGGAGCGGCAATGGGTAAAGTAGCTATTTGTTTAGTAGCGGTGCTGTCCTTTAAGTTAGCGGTATCTTTTTTATTAGACTTGCTAATAGCTGCATTTGAGCTTGCGTCAATAGAAGGCTTTTGAGAAGAACTCATTTTCGGCGCTTCCTTAACAATTGAACTATTCTCTATTGGAGTAGCTGCCGTATTTAATAATGCACTCGTATCTAACAATTCTTTACTAAGGTTTAAATTAGTTAAATAAGATTCTGTTTGGTTTCTATTTTTTAACTCTTCCAGAATATTTTTTGCCCTATCTCTTATTTTTTCATTGGTGTTTTGAAGTATAATAGAATCTAATAATACTATTGCTGCAGTATCCATTCTCTGTTGGGCATACATTTTTACTTGTATAAACTTAAAGGGGGTATACCATTTTGTTCTTCTTAAATCTGTATTTAATTGATTGGATAAAGCTGCTAAACTTTCCCAATTACCAATTTGGGATAAGAAATAAGCTTCTTTATAATCATTTAATAAATCAGCGTCTCTTTTCTTTTTTAAGCTGCTTTCTTTTTTCTTTGTGACATAAAAACCTTTTGGAAACCTATCTTCTATTATCTTGATAATACTATCCGACTTTTCGTTCAAATTTTCATGTAGGTAATGGCTTGCTAAATCCAATAGGGCTCTTTCGGTAATGGCAGAATCAATATTATTGGTAATTACTTTAACATATAGGGGATAGGCTCTTTCAAAATCGTTCAACTCCAATAAAAATGTTTGCGCACTAATTAAAGCTGCTTTATTCCAATCTTGTTTAGATTTTATATAAGAACTGCCATCTGTAAGCATTTCATAACCATTTCCCTTTTCATTTGCTTTTGCATTTCCTTTTTCATCTTTGGATAGGCTCCTATTTTGCAATGAATCCTTGCTTGTATTATTTTGAAATCCAGTACTTGTTGCATCCTGATTACTTAAGCTGCTGGGCGCATTCATTAGGCTTATTTTTCTTCTCCAACTATCTACATTAGGTCTTTGTCCCCATTTTTGCGTAAAGTTTTGTTTGCCTTGTAGAATTACAGACCTATTATCAAAGTAAAAATTGCTATTACTATTATTGCTAAAATTATTATTGTTATTAAGGCTACTAAAATTATTTATAGCATCATTATCTTCTTGGCTATTTTTGGCTGAATTAGGAATTTTATCTAGAAAAATATCTTTTAAAGATTCATTTTCAATTTTGGTTCTTTTTTGCCATACATTAAAATAGGCTTCTTGATTGGATGGGTTTAGTTGGTATACATATTGCAGGGTGTCTTGAGCTTCTATTATTTTTTCATTAACGCTAATAGTACTTAACCATTTTTTTCTGGCTTGAATGGTTTCGTAGTTAGGGTTTGTTTTTAATACAATACTTACACTATCATATGCCAGTGTAGCAATACTATAGTGGTTATTCGAATAGTTGATATCCCCTAATAGCTCAAATGCTTTTTGTTTTTGTTTTAGGTTGCTTCTATTTTTTTTGATAGATTGAATTAACCAGTCGTTAGCTTTTGTGTAAGCATTGTTTTGAATGGCTAATTTTGCCATCTCAAAATAAATGATATCGGCATAAGGTTTATACTTATCTCTTTTTGTCATTTTTTCAAGTGAGTAGGCAAGTTCTTCCCAGGCATTGTTTGCGTTTTTGGCATCATAGCTAATCATACTAATTTTTGCATAGACACTCACAATGGGGTTCACTGCATTTTGATTTGCTTTTTTAAACCAAGGATAGGCTTTGTCCCAGCTATCTGCCTTCTGCCATAATTGTCCTATTAAATAGTACCATCTTGTTTTTGCTGCATCATCAGGGGCGTTGTTTATTCCTTTTTCAAGGGCAGCCGCTGCTTTATCATACATCTCCATTTGATAATAGCCATAGGCAAGCTGTTCATTTAAAAAGGGGTATAGTCTTTTAGGAAAAATGGCATCGGCTTCTAGTAGTTGTAATAAACTAATGCCCTCATTCCACTCTTCTTTTTCAATATAATTTCTTGCCTGCCAAATCATACTTTCATTGCGCACATTTAAATTTTCAAAAAAGCGATTATTCTCTGCTGTGGCAATACTGAATTTTCCTTTGGTATTTCTTATATTACTTCCAATGGGCAAATCCATTCCATCTTCTTTATCGTCGAAAGAGTAGTTAATAAATTGAAGGATACTGCCGGCTGTATCAAAGTCTTTATGAAATAAATAAGCCTTGGCTAAAAGTAAATAAGCGTCATCCACCCAATTACTTCTTAAATCGTGCAATACAATATTGGCATTACACCTGTAAATAATGGAGTCGATACTATTTTTAGCGGTGGTACTTAAATCGTAATCATAAAAACTAATTAAGGTAGTATAATCATCGACATATTCATTTCTAGCTTTTAAAATATTTCCGTACAACTCTTCTTCTGCATTAAATAAAAAATTAAACTGAGAAACTGTATTTTGATAAGCTCTTCGACCTAAAGTATATTTTGTTTTAAGCAGGCGTTCATAGGGCAGGGGTTTTTCAATTTCCTGAGGTACTACTTTGCTCACTATTTTATTTGCCTTATCATTCGCAGCCCCTTTTAATTTATTGACCTTATTTAAAATAAAATCGGTTGCTTTTTTTTGAGTGCTATCTAAAATGCTATTGGCTTTTTTAATAAGCTTACTATTATTAATATCTAGTAGGGACCTACTTGTATCTGTTTTTTGCTGGGGGCTATCTTGTATTTTTTTAGTGCTGCTTTGTGCATTCGATTGTATGCAAAATTGGCTAAGGATGCAGATGGCCCAAAACCAATTCGTAGAAAATTTATAAGGGGCTTTCTTATGCTGCATAAAAGGGTTAAAGTGGCCTTAAAAATACATTTATTTCTTATTATTCTCTTAAAAAAATGGAATAGGTTGTATCTTTAACAAGCACACTACTTTATGCCAAAATTAGACATCAATAACACTTTCAAAAGAACTAGTAATACTTACCGATTAGTGGTCATGAACGACGATACTTTTGATGAAGTAGTTGCTTTCAGATTGTCTAGAAAATCGGTTTATATTGGCTTCAGTATTAGTTTTATATTACTTGTTGGTTTAACTATCGCCTTAATTGCTTTTACCCCGCTTAAATATTATATTCCAGGCTATGGCACTAAAGAAAGTAGAACGGCTTTGCAACTATTAAAAATTAGAACCGATTCCTTAGAGCAGTCCATTCATTATAAAGAACAATATCTAGAAGGTATAAAAAAAGTATTGTCTGAAGGCAATCCTAAACAATTAGACACTTTGCCTTTGGTATTACCAGATAGCAAACAATCCTTTGATTAATGGCATCTCCCTCTTCCCATAATAAAAACAAAGAGAATCCAGTGAATAGCATAGCTAAATATGCAGGCCTTGGCACACAAATTATAGCTGGTTTATTAATTACCCTGTATTTGGGAAAGAAGATGGATACTTATTTTACTTGGCATAATAGAGCTGCCTGGATTTTACCCTCCTTATTTATTTTATTTACCCTGGTGATGGTAGTGAGAGATACGCAAAAGAAAAAATAATTCAGCTACTATTAATACTAAAAAATCAGCTATTATTATAACTATATTCAAGCTTAATACTATCACTAAAAAATTTAATTTATGTTTTTAAAACAGAATCTAACCGCCTTTTTATTGTTTATAATTGTTTTGGTGGCGGGTCAGACTATCTTATTCAATGACTTTTACGTACCTGTTAAAATTAATTTTGTTCTAACGGTGAATATGATGTTGTTTGCGATGGTATATTTAAATTATATAAGACTGCAAAGAGTAGATAAGACCAACCCTAATGCCTTAATCAGATCGGTGATTTTGGGAACACTGTTTAAACTAATTGTATTTGCAGGTGCTGCTTTAACCTATGTTAAACAAGCTAAAGAACCTGTAGGGTATCCAACTTTATTAACCAGTATGGCTTTGTATTTGGCCTATACCTGGCTTGAAATTAAAGAAGTAGTAAGTAAAAAATAATCATCTATACTTAATTTATTATTATTTTGGCAAAAGTCGAACATCCTTTACATGCGTTAAATACGTATTTACCAGAAGGCGCTTTTGAGCCAGTGGTTCAACTTATTAATCATTATAAAGTTCATCTAACTGTTACTAGAGAAAGAAAATCGGTATTAGGCGATTATAGGCATGCCGCCATGGGTGCCAATCATAAAATAACAGTGAATGGCAATTTAAATAAGTATGAATTGCTAATTACTTTATTACATGAGCTAGCACATTTACTTTGTTTTGAACAATATAAAAATAGGGTGGAGGCGCATGGAAAAGAATGGAAAACTATTTATGGCCAACTATTAGCACAGTTTATTCAGTTACAAATTTTCCCAGAGGATATCCGAAAGAGTTTGCAAAAAACTTTACTAAACCCCGCTGCTACTGCCAATGGCGAGACTGCTTTATTATTAATACTTCGCAAATACAATCCAGTGCAAAAAGAAGGAGTGGTGACACTTGCACATGTTGCAGATGGCACATTATTTATGGAAACCAAAGGCCGAACATTCAGAAAAATAAAACTAAGACGCAAACGTATTGAATGTATTGAAGTGGCTACAGGGAATATTTATTTATTTAGCGCCCTTACTGAAGTACAATTAATGTAAGTAAAAAATACAAAAAAGCCCTCGAGATATCGAGGGCTTTTTAAAATCTTTAGAGAGGTTTTATAAAAATAATTAGAGTATAATTCAAAGCCCATAAATTCTATAAATTTGGGCTGAAGAATTATAAAAAACCTAAGCCACTGCCTTTTTCACCAAGGCTGCTGCTTCACTTAATTGAATAGCAGACTGTACTTTCAATCCACTCTCGTCTATTAATTTCTTAGCTTCTACCGCATTGGTTCCTTGTAAACGAACAATGATAGGAATATTAATATTACCTAATTTATTGAAGGCTTCAATCACACCAGCTGCAACACGGTCGCAACGAACAATACCTCCAAATATATTAATAAGAATAGCTTTTACATTGGGGTCTTTCATAATAATTCTAAAACCTGCTTCCACAGTGGCTGCGTTCGCGCTACCACCTACGTCTAAGAAGTTAGCGGGCTCACCACCACTTAATTTAATCATATCCATTGTAGCCATGGCAAGTCCAGCTCCATTTACCATACAACCTACATTACCATCTAATTTCACAAAGTTTAAATTGAATTCACCTGCTTCAACTTCAGTTGCATCTTCTTCTGAAACATCGCG
>JABMML010000243.1 GCA_013205585.1 Chitinophagaceae bacterium
GCTTTAGATTTTAGAAAAGCCTATCTAAGTTTTAAAGACAATAAAAAAGCCTTTCCCAAATTCACACAAGGCGATGTTTACTATGGTTTAATGACTACCATTATTGGAACTGTTCCTAAGGGTTACCAATGGATGGCCAATTTACTAGGCATGACTGGTAAGATTACAGAGGGTAACGCCTTAGTGCTTAAATATATTAATAGTAAGGACGAATACAGCGCTAGAACTAGAAACGAGGCTTTGTTTGTGTATCCTTATTTACTAATGAACTTTGAAGGCAATCAAGAAAAAGCCTTTGCGTTTTTAGCATCGACCCCTTATGATTTTAAAAAAAATCATTACCAGGCTTATATGGCCGTTAATTTATATTTAAATAATCAGCAGTCTGGCAAAGCATTGAATATTGTGCAGCAAATGGAAATCTCTGATGCTTATTTGCCAATTCCTTTCTGGCAATATGAAATAGGCTATGCTTATATCAATGAATTAAAATTAGAAAAAGCGCAAAAGGCGTTCACTGAATTTGTTTCTACTTTTAAAGGTAAATTTTATGTGAAAGACGCCTATGAAAAATTAAGCTGGATTGCCTATATACAGGGCGATACTAAAAAAGCAGCAGCTTATAGGAGTAATGTTTTATCTCTGGGAAATCAAATTACAGATGCCGATAAACTCGCTTTTCAAAATGCAAAAAAAGGCAACTGGCCCCACCCTGTTTTATTAAAAGCAAGACTGCTCAGCGATGGGGGTTATCAATCACAAGCCCTTGCCATTCTTGCAGTTAAAACCTCCAACGACTTTACTACAGATGCCAATAAAACCGAATTCGCATATCGCCTTGCGCGCATCTATGATTTAATGAAGGACGACGAGAATGCGATACGCTTCTATAAATCGGCCATAGAAAAAGGAGAAAACCTGACTGAATATTTTGCAGCCCGTGCCGCTTTGCAAATAGGCTTAATTTATGAGCACAAGGGCTTATTTTCTAAAGCCATCGAGTATTTTAATACCTGTATTGCTATGAAAAACCACGCTTTCAAAAATTCCTTAGACCAGAAAGCAAAATCGGGCATACAGCGCTGTCTAAAACAGTAGCCGTTCTTAGTAACAAAATTTGTGCATCATTTTCGGGTAATGTATATTGCAGCTTGCCATGTTAATCAAATTAGAAATACAAAATTATATCTTAATAGATCATCTAAGCATTGATCTATCCAACCAACTCTCTGTAATCACAGGGGAGACAGGTGCAGGTAAAAGTATAATCATGGGTGCCCTAGGTTTAATATTGGGCGACCGTGCCGATAGCACTGTTTGTAGAGAGGCAAGTAAAAAATGTTTTATTGAAGGAATTTTTAAATTAGCTGATCCAAAAAATCATCAATCATTTTTTGAAGAAAATGAAATTGAATTAAATGATGAACTAATTATTAGAAGAGAAATTAACGCACAAGGAAAATCGAGGGCATTTATAAACGATACACCTGTTACACTTACTATTTTAAAAGACTTAACCAGCAAACTAGTAGACCTTCACCAGCAGTTTGATACCATGGCCCTTGGCGATACCGACTTTCAACGAACCGTTATTGACGCGTTGGCTTCTACCCAAAAAGAATTAGCGCAGTACCAAGGTTCTTATACAAAATGGAAAGAAAACGAGAAAAAATTACAAAGTCTTATTACGCAGAAAGAAGATTTTGAAAAAACAGAAAGCTATAAGCAACATTTACACGAAGAATTAGCCGGTTTACAATTACAAGAAAATGAATTAGAAAACTTAGACCAAGAATTAAAGTTTTTAGAGAATGCGGTGGGTATAAAATCGCAGTTAGCATCCTCTATTCAAATATTGGACCATTCCGATAACCCCATTGTGCAACAACTAAAACAAATGGGGCATAATTTAGAAAGTATTGTGAAATGGCAGCCCAATTTTACTAGCATTGTAAGTAGGTTAAAAGCTGCGCAAATTGAAATTGCCGATATCGCTAGCGACTTAAGCAGTTGGCAGGATAAAATAGACTTTGACGATAAAAAAATTGCAACTATTCAAGAGCGACTTTCTCTAGGTTATAATTTATTGAAAAAACATAAGGTGCAAACCACAGCAGAATTATTAAGTATTGCTACACAATTAGCAAAAGATTTATCCGAGGTACTAAACTTAAATGATCAAATAAGTGAGCTTAGTAGTTTAGTAAAAAAATTAGAGAAAGAAGTGATTACAGCAGCTGCTGGGTTAACTGCTAAGAGAGAAAAACAAATGACTCCACTTACTAATAATGTCAATAAATTATTACACCAAGTGGGTATGCCCAACGCTAAAATAAAAGTAACCATTGACGAAGTACCTTATCATTTATTTGGCAAAGACAAAGTAGATATTTTATTTGATGCTAATAATACCCAAAAGTTTGAGCCTATTAAAAAAGTAGCAAGTGGTGGGGAATTAAGCAGGTTAATGCTTTGTATAAAATCACTGGTGGCAAAATCGGTGGACCTACCTACCATGATTTTTGATGAAATTGATACAGGTATTTCAGGAGAGCCTGCTAAACAAGTGGGATTACTTTTACAAAACTTAGGACAAGCTAGGCAGGTTTTATGTATTACCCATCAACCTCAAATTGCAGCCAAGGGCAATGCACACTTATATGTTTATAAAGAACAAAAAGGAAGCACCACACATACTTATTTGAAAACCTTGGATGCCAAAGAGCGTGTTCAACATATTGCTACCATGATTGGTGGTGACCCGCCTAGCAAGTCGGCCTTGGACAATGCTAAAGAACTGCTAGCTTCTTAATGTATTAGCAGTTTATTATTGTCTTTTTATAAGATATTATAATTATTTTTACAGCAAATAAATAAACCATTCAAATGGCGTACAATTTACTAAAAGGAAAAAGAGGAATTATTACTGGTGCTTTAGATAGCAATTCTATTGCTTGGAAAGTGGCCGAAAAAGCACATGAAGAAGGTGCGACTTTTGTATTAACCAACGCCCCTATTGCTATGCGTATGGGTGAGATTAATGCACTTGCAGAAAAAACAAATTCTAAAATTATACCTGCCGACGCCACCAGCGTTGAAGAATTAACCAACTTATTTACACAGTCTCAGGAAATTTTAGGGGGTAAAATAGACTTCGTTTTACATTCAATTGGAATGAGTGTGAATATTCGTAAAAAAATTGCCTACCCTGAATTGAACTATGATTATTATGCAAAGGGCGTGGATGTTTCTGCCATGTCTTTACATAAAATGTTAAGTGTTGCTTATAAAATGGATGCCTTGAACGACCATGCAAGCGTGGTAGCCCTTACTTATGCAGCTGCTCAAAGAACCTTCCCTTTCTATACCGATATGGCCGATATTAAAGCATTACTTGAATCTATTGCGCGCAGTTTCGGTTACCATTATGGATTAAGAAATAAAGTACGTGTGAATACAGTTTCTCAGTCTCCTACTAAAACTACAGCAGGTACAGGCATTAAAGGTTTTGGCGACTTTTTTGATTATGCCGATGCCATCGCGCCTTTAGGAAATGCTACTGCAGAAGATTGCGCTAATTATTGCGTGACTTTATTTTCTGATTTAACTAAAATGGTGACAATGCAAAATTTATTCCATGATGGTGGTTACTCTACTACTGGTGTAAGTGATTTAATTATGAAAAAAGCAGGTATCACAGAAGCATAAACAC
>JABMML010000244.1 GCA_013205585.1 Chitinophagaceae bacterium
AAATAAAGCAATGGGTATAAGTATATAAGAAAGTACCGTGTATAATTTTAATTGAGGAGCCATGCTTTATTAAGTATTAGTCTATTATTGTTCTATTATTATACTAGTATTATTCATTGTTCTAGTCTTTTTTTAAATTCAATTTTATTTGCAATTCTTCAAACTGCTTATCATCAATGCTGCTAGGCGCATCCAACATTACATCTCGGCCACTATTGTTTTTAGGAAAAGCAATAAAGTCACGAATACTTTCACTACCCCCTAGTAAAGCACATAAGCGGTCAAAGCCAAAAGCAATACCACCATGCGGAGGCGCACCATATTCAAAGGCGCCTAATAAAAATCCAAATTTATGTTGTGCCTCTGCTGGGCTCATGCCAAGAGCTGCAAACATTTTTTCTTGAAGGGCTCTTTGGAAAATACGAATAGAACCACCGCCAATTTCATTACCATTTAATACCATATCATAAGCATTGGCCTTAATGCCCGCATAAGGATGCTCTAAATATTTTGCAGCGTCTTTAATTTCTGGTACGTTGTTAATCATAATTTCAATATGATCGGGCTTAGGAGAAGTAAACGGATGATGTCTTGCTACCCAACGATTACCTTCTTCGTCATATTCAAATAAAGGGAAGTCCAATACCCATAACAATTTAAATTCATCTTCTTTTCTAAAGCCTAATTGCTTACCTAATTCTAATCTTAATTCACTAATGGCCTTTCTTGTTCTTTCTTCAGGCCCAGCTAATATTAAAATTAAATCACCCGCTTTTGCATTAGAGGCAGCGGCAATGGCTTTTAATTTATCTTCTGTATAAAATTTATCTACGCTACTTTTAAAACTACCATCGGTATTACATTTAATAAATACCATACCCTTCATACCAATTTGTGGACGCTTTACCCATTCTGTTAATTCATCGGTTTGTTTACGAGAGTATTCGCTGCAACCCGGAACAGCAATAGCTACCACTGTTTCTGCTTCATCAAACACTTTAAAGTCGGCACCATTAATAAGTGACGCTTTATCTTGCTTCTCAGCAAATACATGTACAGGCTTTTTTAAATTACAAACTTCCATACCAAAACGAATATCCGGTTTGTCATTACCATACTGCCACATCGCATCTTCCCATGTCATTCTTTGAACGGTCTCGGTGTAATCAATATTTTTAACGTCTTTAAATATGCTCTTAATTAAACCTTCAAACATATTTAAGATATCTTCTTGCTCTACAAAACTCATCTCACAGTCTATTTGTGTAAACTCGGGTTGTCTATCGGCTCTTAAATCCTCGTCTCTAAAACATTTTACAATTTGGTAGTATCTATCATAGCCACTTACCATTAACAATTGCTTAAATGTTTGTGGCGACTGTGGTAAGGCATAAAATTCACCTGGGTTCATTCTACTTGGTACCACAAAATCTCGCGCACCTTCAGGAGTTGATTTAATTAAAAAAGGAGTTTCAATATCCATGAAACCTTTTTCATGTAAATAGTTTCTTGTAGCTCTATTTACATCATATCTTAATGTTAAATTCTTTTTTACAGCGTTTCTTCTTAAATCTAAGAAACGATATTTCATTCTAATATCATCTCCGCCATCTGTGTCGTCTTGAATGGTGAATGGAGGCACCAAGGATGCATTTAATATTTTAAATTCAATTACTTTAATTTCAATTTCTCCAGTAGGAATATTTGCATTTTTATTGGAACGTTCAATAACCGTTCCTTTCACTTGAATCACAAATTCACGGCCCAAGGGTTGTGCATCTAGTTGTGCTTGCAATTCTTCACCCATTAAAAGTTGGGTAATACCATAGCGGTCTCTTAGGTCTATAAAATTAATGGCCCCGAACTTACGAATGGTTTGAACCCATCCAGCCAAGCTTACATTTTTATTGACAGATTGAATATTTAACTCTCCACAATGATGCGTACGGTACATAAGAAACTATTGATATAGGTTTGATGAGCAAATATAGCCCAATTCCTATAAAAACCCCATCTTTGCGCCATGAACGCAAGTACTAAATCCCTTACCGCTAGACGCGTTGCTTTATCCGGTTTTTTCTTTCTTACAGGTATTTGTTTTGCCAGCTGGGCTAGCCGTATTCCTGATATTAAAATGCAATTAGGTTTAAGTGATGGTGCTTTTGGAGGCATCTTATTTTTTCTTCCCATTGGCTCCTTTTTAGGTATTCCTATTTCAGGTAGTTTAACTGCCAAGCAGGGTAGTAAAGTAATAGTTATTATTGCTTCCATTATTTATCCATTATCATTAGTTGCCTTGGGTTTTGCAAATACAACTATGCTACTTGCCATAGGATTATTTTTATTTGGCATGGCAGGTAATTTATTTAATGTTTCTATTAATACACAGGCAGCAGCACTTTCTAAATTATTTGAAAAAAGTATTACTTCAAGGTTTCATGGCTTTTGGAGTTTAGCTGGTTTTGCAGGAGGCTTATTAGGTGGTTTTTTTGTAGCAAATGCTATTTCACCTTTAGAACAATTTGTATTTGTTGCAGTAGTTGGTTGGGTATTTTTATTCTTTGGCCATCCCTATTTATTACCAGGCGAGCCTAATAAAAATCATGTTTCAAAAATTTGGAATAAACCTAGTCCTTTAATGTGGCAGTTTGGACTTATTGCATTTAGCAATATGATTTGCGAAGGGATGATGTTTGATTGGAGTGGGGTTTACTTTCAAGATATTGTAAAAGTGCCTAATGAATGGAGAACCACAGGGTATATTTGTTTTATGGCTTGTATGACAACAGGCAGAATGTTCTCTGATAATTTAATTAATTATTGGGGTGCCAGAAAACAATTGGTTTTAAGTGGACTTATTGTAACACTTGGTTTAATAGTGGCCACAGCTTATCCGCATTTAGTCGTAAGTTCAATTGGATTTATGTTAGTGGGCTTCGGCGTTTCTTCTGTGATTCCTACCATATATGGAACAGTAGGAAGAACCACTGAGCCTAGTAAGGTGAGTATTGCACTAGCCTCCGTTTCTTCTATAGGTTTTTTCGGGTTTTTAATTGGCCCGCCCATTATAGGATTTTTATCTCAAGCCATTGGTCTTAGATGGGCTTTTTTAACAGTAAGTAGC
>JABMML010000245.1 GCA_013205585.1 Chitinophagaceae bacterium
GTATAGTGGTAATAAAAATATGCGCTCCATTATTGGTCTCGTAAATAAGGACCTCGAAAAAAACGGATACGACCAAAACCCTCAGAGTGAGGGGCTACTAGAGAATAAGTTTTTCTTTTTATAAAAATACATCATGAGTAATAATAGTAATAGTAAGCAAATTTATATAGGACTAGTTGTATTTATGTTGGGAGTTTTTGCTGTTGGGGCTGCGCGGGCGCAGCCCCAACAGCCTTCCTATAACCAAGGCCTTCTCTCAAAACTTATTGAAATAAAATATACATCAGAACTGTATTTAAGTTCTGCAATAAAACTAGGCTCAAATAAAGACAGCGCCTTAACTACTTATAATACCCTACGCTGGAAGCTAGATGGTTTTGTATACCAATTAAGCGCCGATATGATTGCTGCTAATAGCCCTCGTAAAATGATATTATTAAATAGTTGGTGTTTAGAAGAAAGAGATAATGAATCTAATGAGAGTGATGAGGTTAAAAAGAGTAACCAGCGTAATGCCATTAATAAGGGCAAGAATACTAGCAAGAGGAGCATGAAAAAAATTCAAGTATATGTAAATGCCTTAAATGAAATTGAAAATATTTATGAGAACCAAATACTGCCTTCTATATACAGAAGTGATAAAACAATTAATCTTACCACCAATGTGTTTTATTTATTAAAGGACTCTTATACCATAGTAAACGGTATTAGTAATATGAAAACAGAAAAAACCATGGCGCTTATTGAGCTATTGGATCATACAAGACTACTAAGCCCTGGGGAATTAGCGAAGCAGGTTAAGTAAATCAAGAATTAAAACTTAATAGCTTCCAGCCAATTTATTAAATCTAATACAGAAGACTTATTAATAGACTGGCTGATATTGTAATCTTTGTTATAAAAGAAAAGTAATTTATTGTCTAGATTTATATTGTTTTTTACTAAAATATAATCCTTACCCGTAAAATTAGCTGTTTTTTGATCTTCCTCTATGATGGATAATCCCTCTTTTAAATCCTTAATTAAAAGATTTAATTGAGGTGTATCTACAATATCAATTGTATCCGATTCTTGTTGATAAATGTACTTTTCATTCTTAAAAATAATTTGAACTAAATTTTGCACCTTAGCATCACTGATTTTAAAATGACTTAAAATTAAACCTCCAATCTTAGCCTGGCTAATGGGTTGTAAATTTTCTTTTGGAATAAATGTCAGAGTAGCTTGCGCATAAGACTGTGTAGTAATTAATAGAAGCACAAAAAACATACTAAGGGGGAATAGTATTTTCATCTTTAAATTTTTGCGCTAAATTATAAGATTTAATAGACAAATGCCATTTTTGTTATAGGAAAAAATGAATTTAGTAAATTAATTGTCAAAGTATTGCAATTAAATTATATATGACTATTTTCTATATAAGCTTTAGCATATTTATCACATATTCGTTCTTCCTATTATCTTAGTTTTTTTGGAAATAAATAAAGTGGAAGATTCAACCTATGTAAAATGGGGAGACCTCGATGGGTTTTTGGGTAGTTCCCAGGTTGAATTATCTCTTCCTGTGATTTCTGTTGAATCATTAAGTTCAACAAATTTATTATTTAAATAATCATAAATTTTTATGCTTATCTTTGAATAATAATCCTTAAAAGTAATAGGTTCTTTATTAACCTTATTGATTTCAACAATAATTAATTTATGGGATTTTAAATTTTTCTATAACAGATACATTCTGTCCTATTACAAATCCATTTAAAACAAAAAAAAATAGAAGAAAAACAAAACTCTTTTAAACATCTTGAAGTTTCATATTTTGAAATTGGAGAACTTTAATTCTGTTCTCTAAATAAAAGAATACTTGTTATCGCAAGAAGTGATAACAAAGCGCCAAGCAAAATACCCTCATACCATTTTGTTTCAATGCGCTCAAGCGGGAAGCCTGTTTGATCTACAATTTGAACGGTTGGGGTTTCTTGTATTAATGCAGCTTTAGAAACTTCTAAGTTTTTCATCAACTCGGCATAAATGGTCGTTAGCACCATTTTGTCTCTTTGAGAAATTTCAGAATATACAGGTGCATTGATATCAGCAGGATTTACATTTAATAATAATCTTGCATCTTCTGTAGCGGAGTAAGTTTGTTGATTCAATAAATCAGAAATACTATCTGTTCTTTTTTCAAGAAGCTCAATATTATTTTTTAATCTACAAACTTTATCATCCACATAAAAATCGGTGGAAATTTTAATGATACCTTTAGTAATCATTAA
>JABMML010000023.1 GCA_013205585.1 Chitinophagaceae bacterium
AAATTGTCCTAAAATGGGAACCAATTGTAACCAAAACCAAATTTTTGGAATAGAGCATAGTTTAACAACTTCCCAGGTATTATAAATAGGAATCATTGCCTTGGTTTTATCTGCCCCTGCTTTTACAAGCATACTATACATACCAATATGCCAACCCAACCAAAAAATGATAAAAATAACTAGTCCCATAAATAAGAAATTATTGTTATAACAAAAATATCCCTTTGTGAGGGATATTTATAAAAAGATTTAGAATTAACTCATTTTTAATTTGAAAGGCTTAAATAAAGGATGATTCTGCATTTACTTGTACTGATGCATTACCTCTTTAATTAACTTAACCGTTCTGCTAATATCTGGAATAGCTAGTGCAGTTAAATTAGGCGCATAGTGCATAGGTGCATCGGCACTGGTAATTCTTCTAATGGGTGCATCTAAATAATCGAAACCTTCTTTTTGAATACGATAACTTAATTCAGAAGAAACAGAAGCAAATGGCCATTGCTCTTCCACTATTACTAATCTATTGGTTTTCTTAACGCTTTCTAAAACAGTCATCCAATCTAATGGACGAATGGTTCTAAGATCAATGACCTCTGCACTAATGCCTTCCTTCTCTAATTCTTCAGCGGCCCCTAAAGCTACTTTCATCATCTTGCTATAAGATACAATGGTAATATCACGGCCTGGTCTTTTGACATCGGCAAGTCCTAAGGGAATATAATACTCTTCATCAGGTACATCGCATTTATCTCCATACATGACTTCACTTTCTAAAAACATGATAGGATCTTCTTCATAACGAATGGCTTGCTTTAATAAACCTTTTGCATCATACCCATTTGCAACAGATACTACTTTAATACCTGGTATATTGGCTAAATAACTTTCAAAAGCAGTTGAATGCTGCGCCCCTAATTGACCCGCACTTCCATTAGGCCCTCTCATCACAATTGGACAGCCTATTTGGCCTCCACTCATTGCTAGCATCTTACTTGCTGTATTTAATATTTGATCCAAGGGAAGTACCGCAAAGTTCCAAGTCATGAATTCAACAATAGGTCTTAAACCATTTTGAGCAGCTCCCACAGCCACTGCTGTAAAACCTAATTCAGATATTGGAGTATCAATAACGCGTTTAGCGCCAAATTCTGCTAACATACCCTGGCTTACTTTATAAGCGCCATTGTACTCAGCTACTTCCTCCCCCATTAGCAAGACTCTTTCATCTCTTCTCATCTCCTCGCTCATGGCTTCTCGGATAGCTTCTCTTAAGGCAATTGATCGCATGAATAACTATTTAATTTGAGTTGCAAAAATAGAGATTTATAAAGGAAAAAAATAATTATAAGGCATAAAAAAATCCCCTCAGCCTGAGCTAGTCAGGAGAGGGGATCTAAAATCTAACCCACCTTAAAACGAATTATAATACGTTATATGCAAAACTTATATAGTATAGGCCGCCTATTCCAGGGCTACCAAAACCAGTATAATAGTATTTGTTCATTACGTTAGTTCCACCTATTTTAACCAAAGACTTAATTTTAGGTACTTTATAAGTAAGAACTGCATCTACTGTATTGTAAGAAGGAACAAGACCAGCTACGAAAGTACCTTCATAGGCAACTTCATCTTGGTAGTGTAGGCTAATATTAAAACCTAATCTGTTATTCATCAATAAACCTGGATGGCTTAAACCGAAGTTAGATCTCCATGTAGGTGTGTTGAAATAAGAGATAAAGCCTTTAGGTAATTCACCAATTTCATCTGTGAAAAGGTTTGCAGTAAATACAAAACGATTAGGTAATAAATAATCTACTGAAGCACCCCATCCTTTTGTAGATACATTAGCAGTAGCATTAGCTGAAATACTATAAGCAATTCTCTTACCCGCATCTAATACATCTAATGGACTAGGGCTAGCTGCATTTCTTGATTGTAATACAGTTACACCACTGATGAAATTTTCATAGCGACCTGAGTATGCGTAGAAATCAACTAATAATTTCTTAGCAATTAAAGTTTTGTAACCAATCTCAAATGAATTCATTGATTCAGGTTTAAACTCTCCAAATACTTGTTGCTTTAATAAAGCAGGATTAGGTGCTCCTGCAGCAGCAGAAGCGCCAAATGCATTCACACTTGCTAAAGTATAAGCAGGGTTGGTATTGAATTTATAGTAATCTCTTAATTGAGGTAAACCTCCCATTAAACGAGTACCACCACCCACTAACAAGTTGATCCATTGGTTTTGAGTAGTTGGGAAACGATAAGCGTTTTGATAAGAAAGACGGATATTGTTGTCTTCTGCTAATTTCACCACTGCAGAGAATCTTGGGGTGAATTTACCTTTGAAGTTAGTGTTCTTGTCATAACGACCTGAGAATGATAATTTCAAAACATCTCCAAAGAATTTCTTAGAAAGTTGAGAAAAAGCACCAGTCTCACTAATATATATTCTTCCAGCTGTGTCAGCAAATAATGTTCCTTGAGAGTTTAAGGTATATAATTTTGAAGTTCCACCTACTAACCAGTCAATATCGTACTTATTTAATTTTAACACTTCAGTTAAATTCAAAGTACCTTCTGCAACACTTAATCTAGATTGATCTAAAAACTTACCGCCATTTTTAGAAATAGGCGTAGAAGCGATTGTTTTGAAAAGTGAATTATCAGCTATATTACCTGTTGGTCTACCAGCATCAGCTATTACACGTGCAGCATTGTTTGCAGCAGTATAGTCTAAACCAGCATCTCTGTATTGAGTGTAGGCACCAGTATATTGTTGATACCAAGTAGCACTTGGCTTCCAAGTTTCATTGAATAAACGAGTGGTAATAGTTGCGTTAAATGAGTTACCTGCATCTTCCAATGTTTTATAAGCACGGAACATCCAGTTTTTAGATTTCACTTCAAACTTTAATTGACTCAATGCAAAATCACGTAAAGAATAACGATCAGAACCTGTGTATACAGTATTTCCAGAACCTGTATAAGCACTCAATGAAGCTTCTGTTTTATCGTTTACTTTATAATGAACTGATCCAGTAACTTTTAAATTTTTTGCAGTTGGGTTGATGACAGAAGCTTCCCCATATCCAGTTCTAGAAACGTTCATGTCTTTATACCAACCTTTTGCATCACCAAACAAGAAAGCTGCATAAGGAACTAAACCAGCTGTTGCTGGGCTAGCGCCTAAAAATGCACCATACTTAGCAAGTGTATTATACACTGCAGAAGCACCTTGTAATTGAGCCAATACTGTACTTGCACCAGCACCATAAGCACCTGCTAATTGAGCAAGGATACCTGCTTTTACTGGAGCAATTAAGCCTGAATTAATATTCAAACTTGTTTCATCACCATATAAATTAATACCATCATAGTTAGGATCAGATAATCTTGTACCAGCGATAACACCACCATTTCCATTTCCAATTAATCTAGAATAGTTAGAATTGTTATTTGCTAACCAGTCTTGCGCCTCTGTATATTGAGCACTTACTTTGTAAGCAAAACGATCGCCAATTGTACTAGCCCATCTTACTGTATAATCTACAAAAGGAGCTCTAGGACGTTGAGATTCATCAACATGGTTAACACCTTGCTTTACTTGAAAACTTAAACCTTGGTATTTGAATGGGTTTTTGCTGTTAATTAAAACAGTACCATTCATACCACCAGAACCATATAATGCAGAAGAAGCACCTGGTAATAATTCAATATTATCCACGTCTAGTTCTGTTAAACCAACGACACTTGATACAGAGAAATTTAAACCAGGTAACTGGTTGTCCATTCCGTCAATTAATTGGTTCATACGGTTATTACCACTGCTATTAAAACCTCTTGTAGAAATACTTCTAAATAAAATACTTGCAGCTATTACGTCTACTCCTTTTAAAGTTCCAAGAATATCATAATAACCAGAAGCAGGTGCAGTTCTAATATTAGCACTACTAATTCTTTCAATTGTTACCGGAGATTCAAGAAATTTCTCTGATACTCTTGAAGCGGACACTACAACATCAGAACCTAGTACAAAGGCTGGACTAAGGCTAACATTTAAACTAGCTGTATTGTCATTGACAACCACTTCCTTATTAGTAAAACCCACAGAAGAGAATACCAAGGTATAAGGTGTTTTTTGAGACACAGTTAACTTGAAATTACCTCTGTCATTAGTGTAGGTTCCAGAATTATTCCCTTTTAGGGTAACTGAAACTGCAGCTACTGTTTCTGAAGTACTTGCATTTTTTACAGTACCTGAAACACTACTTGCATTTTGAGCATTTGCTGTAAATACTACAAGAGTAGATAGGCAAAAGATTGCAAAATGGCTTAAACATTTTTTCATAGATTATTGTTTTTTGATTGAATCGTGATACAAATTAACATATTGTTCGCATTCTAGAAAAAATTATCATTTGTATCTTAAAAAAATTATTTTTACACTATGAATAGAAAGCCTTTCCCCCACCAAATTAATGAGTATCATGGCAAAGTAAGAGATGTCTATTACATTGATAACCAATTACTTGTAATGATTGCCAGTGATAGAATTTCAGCTTTTGATGTCATTTTACCCAGCCCCATCCCTTTTAAGGGCCAGGTCCTAAATCAAATAGCCGCCTATATGTTGGCAGCCACCAGGGATATTTGCCCTAATTGGCTATTAGACACCCCCGCCCCCCATGTGGCCATTGGTAAAAAATGTGAGCCCTTCAAAATTGAGATGGTCGTGCGGGGTAACTTAGTAGGTCATGCCTGGAGAACCTATAGCGCAGGGGGTAGAAATTTATGTGGGGTAAGCTTGCCAGAAGGCATGGCTGAAAATGATTTTTTTCCTAGCCCTATTATTACCCCTTCCACTAAAGCCAGTGAAGGACATGATGAAGATATTTCTAAAGAAGAAATTATTAAACAAGGTTTAGCCTCCGCAACGGACTGGGAAGTACTGGAAAAATATGCTTTGGCTTTATTTCAAAGAGGAAAAGAAATTGCCACTAAACAAGGATTGATTTTAGTGGATACTAAATATGAATTTGGAAAAATTGGAGACACCATTTATTTAATGGATGAAATTCACACACCCGATTCTTCTCGTTATTTTTATGCAGATGGCTTTGAACAAAGACAAGCCAGTAAAGAAAAACAAAAACAATTAAGTAAAGAATTTGTGCGCGAATGGTTAATTGCGAATAATTTTATGGGTAAAGAAGGACAAACAGTACCTGCTATGTCTGCACAGTGGATTGATACTATTTCTAAAAGATATATTGAGCTTTACGAACAAGTGATTGGCGAAAAATTCAAACCGCAGCAATTGTCAGAAGAAGAAACTTATAAAGTTGTTTGTGCATCGCTAGAAAAGCTTAGTTAAGCTATAGAATAGAAATTTAAAAATTAATTTCATTTCTGAACTTCGAGTCTAAAGTTTTAATTTAAAACTTAAATTAGAATAAGTTTTAAATTAAAACACTCTAATAATTTATGCAAATCAAAGATTTGCTAGGTGTAGAAAAAGTAAAAATGAATCGTTAAAAAATTGTGCATGTCTGAGCGAAGCGAGTTCACAATTTTAGATTCTTTTTTAATTTTTTAGCGTCATGACGAGTAGAGAAGAATGAAATATTTTTAAATATCTATTCCTAAGCGAGGTCTTAAGCGTTGCTTGCTTTTATTAAAAATTTGCTGGCCTTTATCAATGCCTTTTCGAAGTTCAATTTGTTTTTCTTCAGGCAAATGCACAATATCGGTGCAGGCCTGTGTGCAACAGCCCGCATAGGTTTCAGCACAAGAAGTACATTGAATAAATAATAAATGACAACCATCGTTTTTACAGTTGGTATGCGTATCGCATGGCGCCCCGCACTGATGACATTTTGAAATAATATCTTCCGTAATTTTTTCGCCCAGTCTATCATCAAATACAAAGTTTTTTCCTTTGAACTGGCTCTCTAACCCTAGTTCTTTGATTTGATTGGCATAATTTATAATACCCCCTTCTAAATGAAAAACATTTTTAAATCCATGATGCAACATATAGGCACTTGCTTTTTCACAGCGAATACCTCCTGTACAATACATGATAATATTTTTATCCTTTTTATCCTTCATCATACCTGCTGCCATGGGTAATTGCTCTCTAAAAGTATCTGAAGGAATTTCAAGGGCATTCACAAAATGCCCCACTTCATATTCATAATGATTACGCATATCAATGACAATGGTTTCAGGTGAACTTATTAATTCATTCATCTGCAGGGCATTCACATAATTGCCTTTGTTTTCCATACTAAAACTTGTATCCTCAATTCCATCGGCTACAATTTTACTACGCTGTTTAATACGAAGTACCCAAAAACTTTTTCCATTATCGTTCACCGCTATATTTAATCTTACACCCTCTAACCCTTTAATGGAATATAAATAAGTTGTAAAGTCTTCGAATAAATGGGCGGGTACACTTACTTGTGCATTAATACCTTCACTGGCAATATAAATACGGCCAAAGACTTGTAAATGATTCAAACCCTTATACAATTCATCTCTAAAAACCAAGGGGTCTTGAATAGTAAAGTACTGATAAAAACTGATGGTGGTACGCGGAAAATTTTCCTCGTATAGTTTTTCTTTCAACTCCTTATTGGAGATGCGATTGTGCAGCACTGACATAGCTTAAATTTTTATCCCAATTACAGGTTGGGGAAATTCAATACAAAGATAAATAGAATCTTTAGTTATTAATAGTTAGTTATTTTTAAAAATTAGGCCTTGCTTGAGCGAAGAAAAGAACCTGTTAAAGAAGCAAGTCCGCCTAATAAAGTACCAATTGCAACTGTCATAAAAATGACTAGTAAATAGGAATCTCCTATTGTCAGAATTTTTGCCACTTTAGTGGACAAAATATGATTGTTGCCCATATCAATTCCAAAAGCTAGTCCAGCCCATAAAGAGCCAACGCCCAAGGCCCCCGCTGTAAAAGAATGTGCGGGTTTAATAGGTATAGAAAACGCAATGATAAAATTAGTGACTACAAAACTCCACCAAGGTAAATTGCCATAAATTCCAACAGCATAGGCAAGCAGGGCAGATAATAAAATGGATACAATATATTTCATAAGTAATATTTAAGCGTTTGACTTTTTAAATTGAATATGCCATTTAGTTCTTTCGTTCTGTATTAATTTTTCTTTAGCTAAAAATAATAATCGATAATATTTTCCAGCTGCCCAATAATCGACAAAGGAATCATAGTAAGCACTACCTGGGTTACCACTCTGCCCTCCTGGATACAAGCCGTAGGCTTCTATCTCATCTGTTAAGTGCACCACCATTCTCCAACTTGGCCCGTGCATTTCAGTAGTGGCATTAATTATATTCTCCCCTCCTCCAATAGGTAAATTCATTCTACTTAAAGCAGGTATTTTAGTAAGGTGCATGACCCTGGTAGCTTTAAATAAAGCCCATTCTAATTTATTTTCTTTTTCTAATTCCAATAATTTTTTGGTGGCATTTTCAACACCTAA
>JABMML010000024.1 GCA_013205585.1 Chitinophagaceae bacterium
AAACCCAATTGGGCTAGTCTATCAATTCTATCCATTCCTTTACTAAAGCTTTTATTTACAGACTCTGTTTGAGGGCCTGGATATACATATTCAATGATGGGATATTTTTTAGTGCTATCAAAATCGTAAGGTTTATACATCACTCCAAAAATATCAGTAATACCATCGTCGGCTTTTACTTTAAAGGTTTCAGGATATTTATAGCCTGCTGCAAATAAAGAGCTTAGGTCTGCTGTTTCTAAATCCATTAATTTTTTTCCATCAGTTGAATATAGGGCAGATGTGGGTGTGGAATTAATGCGAGAGCTAGTATTAACGAAATAACTCTTTTTATCATTCATACTAAAGTTATGATCGAAATTGCCTGGGTTTAATAATTGTAAGCCAGTTCCATCTAGGTTTACCTTGTATAAGTGTAAGTAATAAGGATCTTCTTTTAAAGAGCCATTTACATTTTCTTTGCCATTAGCAGAAAAATAGATAATTCTTTTTTCTTCATCAATAGATGTGATTTCCTCAATATGCCAAGGGCCTTGCGTAATTTGGTTCTTTAATTTTCCTTCTTTGTCATATAAATATAAATGCGCCCAGCCATCGCGCTCACTCCATTCAATAAACTCCTCGGTATTTTTTAATATTCCTGGTTTTTGTATTTCTACATAAGTATTAAGGCTTTCTTCAATCAGCCTCTTTACTGCACCGGTATTAATATCTACTACACATTGGTCAATTTTTTTCAAATCTCGACTTGTGCGAGATAGGTATAATTTATCATTGGTGCCTAACCAAATACTTGGTTTATGATCATCGTCTCTTGAATTTACATTGTTGGTTTTATTCCATACTGCAACGTCTTGGTCTTTAAATAAAGAGACATTTATTTCTTTATAGGTATAAGCTGCCATATCTACTATCATTAAATGATCAATGGGGGCTTCTTTCTCACCTGGCATCCAGTATTTATAGGTTTCAAGTGTAGGTCTAGGATCGGCTATACTATTAATTACCCATAGCTCCTTTACTTTTCTATTATCTACTTTGGTAATAGCAATATGCTTGCTATCCTCGCTCCACATTGCATATACTGCCTTTCTTTTATTTTTATTTTTTTCGACATCTACATTCGTTTCACCACCACCTCCATAGGCACTTTCACTATGCCAGCTAAAATTTTGTTCGCCGTCTTTGGTAATGGCATGTTCTACAATACTGCTATCCTCTTCATTTTTTAAAGCTTTATCATAATTGGCCTTATCCATGTAAAATAAATTATAATTTCTTCCAAAAACTATAGTCTTTTCATCGGGTGAAATATTTGCCCAATTAGGTTTCTTTTTTGGCTTTTTAAAACCTACTAATTCATTTAATTGCTCTGTCAATAGATTGTATTCAAAATAAAATGTCTTTTTTACTTTTTCTGGCTTAGTATCTTTTTTAATATCCTCTTCTTTATTTTTTTTAACTTCTTCCTCTTTATTAATTTCAATACTGCTTTTTACTTCAAATTGTATCCAGTTTTCATCCTTTATAAATTTTATAGAATCTACTGGTAAATGTTGTCCATCAAAAGGGTCTTTAATGATTTTAGTTAATTCAGCAGCTAATTTATCACGGTTAAACATTGACTTTTTCTCATTCTTTATAGGGTCAACAATATTCCATTGTTTGCCTTCACTGGTTTCGTAAGTGTACCAAAATTTATTAGATTGTTTTAACCAATGAGGGTCTACCGCTAAGGAGAAAATCATTTTCTCTAATTTCTTAGGCGAGAATCGAGCAGCTAAAGTATAATTTGCTTTTTGTTGACTCATTGCAAAAAAAGGAATCAACAACAGTAGTGTTTGTAAGAATTTACGCATAGGATTGTTTTAAGGATAGTAAATTATGAAATCTACCTTAATTTACCTATTAGAATGCTCTTTTTTTGATGAATTGCGGTTCTGTTTATTAAAGGAATCTAATTCGCTTTTTTTGTATTAACTTAACTTGTAAATACAAGCAATATGGTGAATGTTATTTGGATTATTTTAGTACTATTTGCAATTTGGTTTATTTATGTTTTGGGAGCAGATATTATTAAGCATAAAAACAATTTAGAAAAAGTAAGTTGGGTCAAAACCGGCATTATTGGTTTTGTAGTTAATTTTTTTGATGTATTGGGTATTGGTGCTTTTGCGCCACAAACGGCCTTGCTTAAATTCACGAAGCAAACGGCAGACAAATTAATACCCGGCACCATGAATGTGGCCAATACATTACCCGTTTTAATTCAAGCCATTATTTTTATTCAAGTAGTAGAAGTGGAGCCTCTCACTTTAATTGTGATGTTTTTAACGGCTATGGGAGGTGCTATTTTAGGTGTCGATATTATTGGTAAACTTTCAGAAAGAAATATTAGACTAACCATTAGTGTTGCTTTATTAATTACGGCTGGTTTTATGTTTGCTAATAAAATGCAATGGATACAGGGTGAAGGAGTAGCCATTGGCATTCATGGTTGGAAGTTGGTCATAGCAGGTGTGGTTAATTTTATATTAGGTGCCATGATGACTGCCGGAGTAGGACTCTATGCACCCTGTATGGCTTTAGTATATTTATTGGGGCTATCTCCTCAAGTGGCATTTCCTATTATGATGGGTTCTTGTGCTTTTTTAATGCCGCCTGCATCTTATAAATTTATCAAATCGGGCGCCTATAATAAAAAGGCAGCATTGGGTATGGCTATACCAAGTATATTGGCTGTGTTAATAGCCGCTTTCATTATAAAATCAATGCCATTGGATACATTAAGATGGCTAGTGCTGATAATTATAGTATATACCTCTGTTTCAATGTTTTGGACAACTATAAAAAACAAATAAAACTTAATTTTATTTTTAGTAAATTTAGTATGCTTAAACCAACATAAGATGTCTAATTATCCCAGTATATTCAATGATGTGATTGGTCCAGTAATGAGGGGCCCCTCTAGCTCACACTGTGCTGCCTCACTCCGTATTGCAAGAATTTGTCGCGATTTAATGGACGAGCAAATAAAGGATATTGTTATTGAATTTGACCCGCATGGCTCTTTAGCCACTACACATAAAAGTCAGGGCTCTGATATGGGCTTATTCGGAGGCTTTTTAGGTTGGGAGGCATTTGATGAGCGTTTGCCAGATGCTGAAAAACATTTAGCCACCGCTGGAATAAATTATACCATTAATATTGCTTCTTTAGAAGAAAAACACCCCAACACTTATAAGATTAGTTTATCTAACGAAAAAGAAACTAAAGTTTTAATTGCAATTTCTACGGGTGGAGGAATGATAGAAGTAATTAATATCGATGGCAATAAAGTTTCTATGGCAGGCGATTATTATGAAACATTAATTTATTGCACAGAGGCAGATACGGTTATTCAGTATTTAAAATCAACCATAACTTATGATGAAATTCTTTTTCATAAAGGAGCTAGTTCTTTTATCGAAATAAAATCGCCAGCTGCTATCTCTGAAACTATTTGCAAAGAGATGATGCTAATGCATTCTGTACAATCAATTAAAAGTATAAACCCTGTGCTGCCTATTATGGCTAGAAAAGGGATGACGGTTCCTTTTATTAATTGCAATGAAATGATGCAATATAATGAGGGCAAAAATAAAGCACTATGGGAATTAGCTGTAGACTATGAAAGTATGCGAGGAAATATTAGCCCTGAGCAAGTAATGGAAAAAATGAAATCCATTATTCATATTATGGGTAATGCTATTGAAACCGGCTTAAAGGGCACAACATATAAGGATCGTATTTTAGGAAGTCAATCGCCGCAGTTTAAAAAAACATACGATGCAAATGAATTAATAGGAGGTGATGTACTTAATACAACTATTATGTATGTGTCTGCTATTATGGAAGTAAAAAGTTCAATGGGTGTTATTGTAGCAGCTCCAACAGCAGGCTCTTGTGGTGGTTTGCCAGGCGTAGTGTTTGGAACTGCACATTGTATTAATAATAATGAAGAAGCTATTATTAAAGCCATGTTATCGGCTGGTCTTATAGGGGTGTTTATTGCAGCGCATGCTACATTTGCTGCAGAAGTGGGTGGCTGTATGGCCGAAACTGGTTCAGGAGGTGGCATGGCCGCAGCGGCACTTGTTGAAATGAAGGGAGGAACATTAGAGCAATCTATTGCGGCTGCCTCTTTAGCCTTACAAAATTCCTTAGGTATTATTTGTGATCCCATTGGCAATAGAGTGGAAGCACCTTGTCTTGGTAGAAATGTGATGGCAGCAACCAATGCCATTTCTTGCGCTAATATGGCCTTATCTAATTACGAGCATCTTATTCCATTAGACGAAGTAATAGACACAATGAAAGCCGTGGGCGATCAAATTCATCATACTTTACGTTGCACGAATTTAGGCGGCCTGTCTATAACTAGTACTGCTAAAAAAATTGAAGCATTATTGGAAGAGAATCCACCTGTTTTTTATAAAAGTTGTTAATAAAAAAAATTAAAATGAAAATTTTCTTAAGCCTTTTTTTAGCTCTATTTATTTTATCTAACTCAAATGGGTATGCTCAAAATAATTATCCCAACACAAATAAAAAAGGTTGGAAAAGTTTATTTGGAAAAAATTTAGAAACTGCTCAATTTGATCCAGCCATTTGGAAAGACTCAAGTGGGGTCTTAACGGCATCAAAGGATTCAGCCATTTGGAGTAAAGACATGTATGATAATTTTATTTTAGACTTAGATTTTCAAAACGCAGACGGTACAAATAGTGGTGTAATAGTACATGCCACAGATATAATAGAATGGATACCACATTCAGTGGAAATACAAATTGCCGATGACTATTCTCCAAGGTGGAGCAAGGCAGCTGCTAGCTGGCAATGTGGTGCCATTTTTGGTCATAAGCCAGCTACCAATAAAAGTTTAAAAAGACCAGGTGAGTGGAATCATTATACCATTACCTGTATTGGTAAAAATATTAAGATAGAATTGAATGGTACATTAGTCAATGAATGTAATATGGACGATTTTACTTCTAGTAAAATAAATCCAGACGGTACAAAAGTGCCGGCTTGGTTGTATAATCCTATGTCTACTTTGGGTTTGCATGGTTATATAGGATTGCAGGGCAAGCATGCAGGTGCGCCTATTTATTTTAAAAACATAATGATAAAAACGCTTTAAAATTAGTCTTATCTACCTTTCGAACTAAGCTATAACTAACTCATGACACTTTTATTGCTATTATTTGCTGTTGTTTTTCTAGTACTACTTATTACAGTAGTTAAACTGCATCCATTTATTTCTTTTTTAATAGTATGTATTATTACGGGCTTAGTAAAAGGCATGGCTGTTACCGCTTTAATGAGTTCTATTCAAAAAGGTATTGGTGATGTAGTAGGTTCGTTAATGATTATTTTATGTGTGGGTGCTATGCTAGGAAAACTGATTGCAGATAGTGGCGCTGCCAATAAAATTGCAACTGGTTTAATTCAGTTATTTGGCACAAAATATATTCAGTGGGCCTTGGTGCTCACGGCATTTATTGTAGGCATTCCTTTATTTTATGGCGTAGGCTTTGTATTATTGGTTCCATTAGTAATAACAGTTGCCGCAAGATATAATTTACCTGCAGTGTATTTAGGCCTGCCTACTTTAGCGGCATTATCTGTTACGCATGGTTTCTTGCCACCGCATCCATCTCCTGTTGCTTTGGCAGAACAATTTAATGCTAGTATTGGACTTACACTTTTTTATGGCGTCATCATTGCTATTCCTACGATTATTATTGCAGGCCCCATTTTTTCTGTTACTTTAAAAAAGTATACTGCCAAGCCATTGGCTATTTTTTCAAGTGCTACTATTTCAGAGGAGCAATCGCCAAGTATGGGTGCTAGTTTAATGGCTGCTTTTTTACCCGTTTTATTAATTGGCTTAGATACTATTATTAGCTTAACGCAAATAGAAAAAAATACTGCCACCCAAATAATACATATTATTGGCGACCCCTCTGTAGCCATGCTTATCTCTTTTTTAATTTCATTATATACACTAGGTATAGCGCAAGGAAAGACCATAAAAAATATGATGGGCCCCATTGGCGATTCGGTGAAAGAAGTATCTAGTATTCTACTTATTATTGCAGGGGCAGGCGCTTTAAAACAAATATTATTAGATACAGGCATGAGCATTGAGCTTATAAAGCCATTGACAAATTTATCCTTGCATCCTTTATTTTTAGCCTGGTTCATTGCAGCTATATTAAGAGTAAGTATTGGCTCTGCAACGGTGGCGGGTTTAACTACAGCGGGTATTGTGGCGCCTTTAATTGCTAGTAGTGGAGTGAATCCTTGTTTAATGGTACTTGCCACTGGGGCGGGTAGTGTTTTTTTCTCCCATGTAAATGATCCAGGTTTTTGGATGTTTAAAGAATACTTTAACTTAACGGTCAAAGAAACATTTAAAACTTGGAGCACTATGGAAACCATTGTTTCTGTGGTAGGCTTAGCAGGTGTTTTTGTTTTAAACTATTTTATATAATTAAAAAATACAATTATGAGTACTCCCGAAGAAAATTTTGCCAAATTAGGATTGGTTTTACCACCAGCCCCAAAACCACTAGGTGTATATAAGCCTTTATTAGTAGATGGTAATCATTGTTTTGTTTCTGGTCATGGTCCAGTGCAAGAAAATGGCTCACTTATTATTGGAAGAGTGGGCGATAATATGACCATGGAAGAAGGAAAGCTAGCTGCAAGACAAGTAGGCCTTGCTATTGTAGCTACTATTAAAGCAAATTTAGGCTCGCTTGATAAAATCAAAAGAGTTATAAAAGTATTAGGCATGGTAAGTTGCACCAGCGATTTTGAAAAGCATCCTTATATTATTAATGGTTGCAGTGAATTATTTGCTGCTATTTGGGGACCAGATAATGGGGTGGGTGTAAGAAGTGCGGTAGGCATGGGCTCGCTTCCTGGAAATATTCCAGTGGAAATTGAAGCCATGTTCGAACTTAATTAATAAAAGTATTTTTTATGCATTGGTATGAAATTGACACAATAGAAAAAATAGATTCGCCTTCTTTAATTGTATACGCCTCAAGAGCCAAAGAGAATATTGATAGTCTTATTAAAATGGTAGGGGGTAATGTAGACCAGCTAAGGCCCCATGTTAAAACCAATAAGATTGCCGAAGTATGTCAAATGATGATGGATGAAGGCATTCGTCATTACAAGTGCGCCACAATTGCAGAAGCTGAAATGTTGGGCCTATTGAAAGCGCATAATGTACTAATTGCCCACCAGTTAATGGGCCCTAAATTAAACAGGCTAGTTGCTCTTATTAAAAGTTTTCCTGGAACAAAATTTTCCTGCTTAATAGATAATATTGAAACAGCGACTTCAGTTTCAAACTTATTTGGAGAAGCAGGTTTGAAAATAGATGTTTACATGGATGTAAATATTGGCATGAACCGCTCTGGTATTATAACAGATAAAGCCACCACATTATTTAAAGCAGCTGCATCTCTTTCTAATATTAAAATTATAGGACTACATTGTTACGATGGGCATATTAGAGAAACCAATATAAGTGCTAGAAATGCGCAAGCCGATGCTGCATTTGAAAATGCAGACCAACTTAGAAAAAATATCGAAGCCAGTACTTCAAGTAAATTAGAACTTATTGTAGCAGGCTCTTGTTCTTTTTCAGCACATATTAAAAGAAAGGATATTCAAGTAAGTCCAGGTACTTTCGTTTTTTGGGATTGGGGCTACAAAAATTTATTTCCCGACTTACCTTTTGAATTTGCAGCATTAGTAGTTACAAGAATTATTTCCATTATTGATGAGCATACGCTTTGTACCGATTTAGGACATAAAGCAGTAGCAGCAGAGAATCCCATGCCTAGAGTGCATTTTTTAAATGCAGCTGATGCCGAACCTATGGGTCAGAGCGAGGAACATTTAGTGGTAAAAGTACAAGACGCTTCAAAGTATAAAGTAGGAGATGTTTGGTACGGAGTGCCTGTGCATATATGCCCTACTGTTGCTTTATATGATAACGCTCTTATTGTAAATAGTAATAAAGTAGTGGATGAGTGGGAAGTAGTAGCCAGAAAAAGAAAAATTACTATTTAATCTATAATAGTATTTCAAAATGTTTATAATAGATGCTCATTTAGATTTAGCCATGAATGCCGTTGAATGGGATCGCGATTTAAGAGAATCGGTTCCTGTATTAAGGCAATTAGAAAAAGGCATGACTGATAAACCAGATAGAGCCAATGGTACAGTTTCACTTCCACAACTTAGACAAGGAAATATTGGATTAGTAGTAGCCACTCAAATTGCAAGGGTAGAAACACCCGGCACAGGTATAAAGGGATGGCAAACAGCAGAACAAGCCTGGGCGCATACACAAGTTCAATTAGCATGGTACCATGCAATGGAAGCTGAAAAAGAAATGGTGCAAATAAAAAATTTACAAGCATTAGACGCGCATATATTAGCATGGAATAATGGTTTGCCTAATGATAAAAAACCAATTGGGTATATTCTTAGTTTAGAAGGCGCCGATTCCTTGGTAAATATTGATTACTTACATACAGCGTATAATTACGGACTACGTGCAGTAGGGCCTGCGCACTATGGACCAGGCAGGTATGC
>JABMML010000246.1 GCA_013205585.1 Chitinophagaceae bacterium
CCATAGCTGCTGTCACAAATAATTTTCCAAATTGCAATTGTGTTTTTACCCCAAATAAATTTTGTGTACTAGGAATTAAAATACTTCTTGAAATATAATTTATGTTACCAGCTTCAATATATTTTACAATTTCATCCTTCTTACCCTTATAGTTTAATTTAATTTGATTGTCAAAACCTAAGTTGGATAAAGAGTTTAAGTTAATTGGAAACTTTAGTTTATCGCCAATACTAGCGTTCATGCTAAAATTGGTATTCGCATCAAAATCAAGTCCTCCATTTTTTCTAGCACGCTCGGGCAAGGTAGGATTATCTACTTTTTGACCCTGATAGCCTGCTCTAATATTAATTTCTCCAACTGGTCTTATATCTATTTTTAAATCCGATCCTGTTTTTCCAAATAATCTATCAAAATAACTATCATACACTTTTGTTTTAGGCCTGCTCATTTTACGATTAAGCGTTCCTAAAGAATTTGCCCTTTGCATAAAATAGGCCTGTTCATCCTTGGCCGTTTTCAATTTCCAAAACTCATCAAAGGTTAAAGTAGAAGGCACTCTTTGTGCTTTACCTGCAATTAAATCGGCAATGGAATAGGTTTTAGTTACGGGATCGTAATCAACTCTGCGTTTTACCACGCTGGAATCCGATAAGTCAAATGGGTTATTACTAGGTTGTGATAAAAAATCGCCCCTTCTATCCTTTATGGTATAATGTAAAGTATCCTTACCATAATTAACTCTAACGCTATCCTTTGTTTTTTTATTAACAACGGTATCTTTGAAAGTATCTTTGAAGGGAACTTGTAAACCATTTGATTGCGCAAACAATTCACTTCCTAAAAGAAGCAATAAGCCTGACAATAAAATTGTTTGCAATAGTTTCAAAGAAAAAAATTGAAGTAATAAATTAACAGTTTTTAAGGGCTGACTTAATCAATGATTCTAAACTCATTTCAGCACCTTCTGCCTGTATGGTTTTGTCAACTGCTTTCTCTGCAACGGCTTTTTGAATACCTAAAGAAACAAGTGCTTGCACTGCATCTTGATGAGGGGTATTCTTATTGGTTAAAGCAAAACCTCCATTCGGATTATTTGCCACATTCATTTTCGAAAGTTTATCTCTTAGTTCAAGCACTAATCTTTCTGCCGATTTTTTTCCTATGCCTTTAATTTGTTCTAGTTGTCTTGCTTCCCCTTGTACAATGGCTCTAATAATTTCATCGGGGCGCATACCAGACAACATCATTCTAGCCGTACTTGCGCCTACCCCTGAAACACTAATTAATTGAAGAAATAATTCCTTTTCTTGCTGTTCGTGAAAACCAAAAAGTACTTGTGCATTTTCAGTAATATGTAAGTAAGTATGCAGCATGCCTTTTTCCTTTTTTGAAATGGCTTCATAGGTATGTAAACTAATATTTACTTCATACCCTACGCCCCCGACATCAACAATAAGTTTGGCGGGTGTAACTTGAACAAATTGGCCTTGTAGAAATGCTATCATAATACGTTCAAAATTAACAAATAAGCAACGAAAAATGGGTATTTGAACCAATTCTTAAGCAAATTTTCGGATATTTGTAAACTAAACTAAATGATATTACATGACGCCTACTTTAAGAGCCGCCATAACTGCTGTTGGAGGATATGTTCCAGAAACAAAACTGACCAATTTCGACCTTGAAAAAATGGTAGACACCAACGACGAATGGATCAAATCTAGAACAGGTATTTCTGAAAGAAGAATTCTGCGCGAGCCAGGCAAGGCAAGTTCCGATATGGGAACAGAAGCAATACTAGAGATAATTCGAAAGAAAAATATTGACCCTTTAGAAATTGACTGTATTATTTGCGCTACTGTTACCCCCGATATGCCCTTTCCTTCTACTGCTAATTTAATAGGTGATAAAGTGGGTGCCAAAAATGCATTTGGTTTTGATTTAGGTGCAGCCTGTAGTGGATTTTTATTTGCACTCAGTACTGGTGCTAGTTTTATTGAAA
>JABMML010000247.1 GCA_013205585.1 Chitinophagaceae bacterium
AAAATATAGAAAATTATTAATAAATTGCTATATAATTTAAAACTATATAAATATGGAGCCTAAAATCAATCCTAAATTAAACATTGACAAAAGCATAGATAAGCTGGATTTGCAAATTATTCAAGCCATGATGCAGGATGCTGAAATTTCCTATGCCGATTTAGGCAAGCAATTTTTTGTATCGGGCGGTACCATTCATGTGCGTATTAAAAAGCTAGAGGAATTAGGCATCGTGCAAGGCAAGCGCTTAGCTGTTGACTTAAAATTGCTGGGCTATGACATTATAGCCTTTATTGGTATTTACTTGGAAAAGAGCTCTTTGTATGATACAGTGGCCCTGGCCTTGAAAAATATTCCTCAAGTAGTACGTGTGAATTATACCACGGGTAATTATAGCATGTTTGTTGAAATTGTTTGCAAAGACATTCAACAACTTCGTTTTGTACTACATGACGAACTGCAAAAAATCAAAGGCATTGAGCGTACAGAAACCTTAATTTCTTTGGAAGAAAGTTTTTCACGCAATGTGAAGATTGTATAAAATTTCGTTAGTAAATTACATCAAACCTACGCTTATGAAACCCTGTACTTCGCATGATGGCAGAAGGGGCTTTTTGAAAAAATCGGCATCTATTGCAGCACTTTATTTTACGCCTACTAGTTTAGTGAAAGCTTTTGCAGTAGACCGCGTCATTCCTTTACCCATTGCTAAAGCAAAATTAGCTATTACCATTAATGGTAAATTAATGAATCTTGAAATTGATGCAAGAACTACAATACTTAATTTATTAAGAGAAGACTTAACCTATACCGGCACTAAGAAAGGTTGTGAGATGGGACAGTGCGGTGCTTGTATGATTCATGTCAATGGCAAAAGAGTAAAGTCTTGTATTCAATTAGCCTTGAATAATCAGAATAATAAAATTACCACTATTGAAGGTTTAAGTGAGGGGGAAAAATTACATCCCATGCAGGCAGCCTTTTTAAAGTACGATGCGTTTCAATGTGGCTATTGCACGAGCGGACAAATTATGTCGGCGGTTTCTTGCGTAAGAGAAGGCAATGCAAAAACTAGAAAAAGTATTCAAACTTATATGGATACTAATATCTGCAGATGCGGTGCTTATCAAAACATTGTTGATGCTATTGAAGAAGTAGCTAAATCCGGTGCTAAAATTTAATCTCTTTAATTCAACATTATGAAATCAATTAATAATACAATACTGCTCGAAGATGAGCGCGTAGATGGCGCCGAGAAGGTAAATGGTAAAGCAAAATATACAGCAGAACATAAGCTGCCTAATATGGCCTATGCAGTTTTTGTAACAAGCACCATTGCCAAAGGAAGCATTAAAAATTTAGATATTAGTAAGGCCATCGCTATGCCAGGTATCTTAGACATTATTTATTATGCTAATTGTCCTGCGGTGCCTGGTTATAACCCTATTGCAGCGGAGCGACCTAAAAATGTTTCAGAGTGGAGAGGCTTTAAAGTTTTATATGATAATAAAGTTCGTTTTTTTGGTCAACCCATTGCTTTAATAGTAGCAGATAGTTTTGAAAATGCGAATGCAGCTATTCGTTTTGTAAAAGCAGAATATGAAGTTGAAAAGTTTGAAACTAATTTTGATAAAGCAAGACTAGAACCCGCGAATTTAAAAGCACCTATTAATTATAAAAGAGGCACAGAGAAAAAATTTAAAGAACAAGCTTTTTTTGTTGAAGGAGAATATAATATTCCTATTGAAGTACATAATGCCATGGAGCTATTTGCGACTATTGCTTATTGGGAAGGTGAGGACAAACTTACTTTGTACGATAAAACACAGGGTCCAAAAAGTACGCAATCTACGATGGCTAGAACCTTTGGCTTAGTTGATAAAAATGTAAGAGTCATTGCTGAAAATGTAGGAGGCGGTTTTGGAAGTGGATTAAGAAGCTGGCCACATGTGCCTGCTGCCTGCATTGCAGCTAAAAAAATAAATAGACCAGTGAAGTTGGTACTTACCCGCCCTCAAATGTTTAGCTTGGTGGGCTACCGTCCACAGTCTTGGCAGAAGCTTGGCATTGGTGCCGATGCTGCAGGTAATTTTATAGGTATTTCACATGAGGCCATAAGTAATACATCTAGGTATGAAGATTTTAGAGAAGGCATTGTAGAGGCTTCTAAATTTTTATATGCTTGTGAAAATGTAGATACTAAATATAGTTTACTACCACTTGACTTAAGTACACCTATTTGGATGCGTGGTCCTGGGGAAGCAACAGGTTGCTTTGCATTAGAGTCGGCCATTGATGAGCTTTCTTATAAATTAAAAATGGATCCCATTCAGTTAAGAATTAAAAACTTTACAGCGGTTAATCCAGAAAATAAATTACCCTTCTCTGATATTAATATAAAAGACTGCTATGCTTATGGCATGGAAAAAATTGGATGGAAAAACCGTCCTACAGTTCCGGGTAGTTTAAAAGAAAACGGAATGCTTATTGGTTATGGTATGTCGGTAGGTGTATTTGGTGCAGGAAAAGGGACGGCATCGGTAAGAATTGTTTTAAGTATTGATGGTAAATTATTATTAGAATGTGGAGTAAGTGATATGGGTCCTGGCACGATGACAAGTATGTCTATCATAGCAGCTGATGCGATGCAAATGCCTATTCAAAAAATTAAATTCAAATTAGGCGACTCTGATTTACCTCCGGGTCCCTCTCAAGGGG
>JABMML010000248.1 GCA_013205585.1 Chitinophagaceae bacterium
CAACTCAATTAAAGCAGGCACTAATTCATTTTGCTCATTTATGGCAATAGCGAAATCCATTACTATACACTTCGGTAAAGCGGTTTCGTTAGGAAAAACGGGAATATTTTTTAAAGAGGGCTCTGTTATAGAATTGAATTGGTCTGACTGAATTACTTGGTTGACATAATCACCCGTAGCCAACATTTTTTCAGTAAAATCTTTATAAATAAAAATAGGGGTTTCGGCTACAGTAAAATCAAGGGCGCCTGGGAAAGCTGTATTTAGGGCAGCTAAATAATTTTGATGGGATTGCTCGGTAAAGGTTTCGTTGAATTTTTGTCTTATAGAAGCAATCATATATTTAATTTATGATTTTGCTTTTAAGGCCTTGTCTAAAAAATTAGGAATGATAGCTTCAAAAGTGGACTTAATTTTTTTAGGGTCGTTTAAGTTTTCAATCATTCTATCCCACTTTTCTATTCCAAATTCTTCTACAATGGAAGTTTTATTTTTTTCTTCTTTAAAATAATTTAATAAAATATGGTATTCCCCTTCCGGGTGAAATTGCACCCCTGCCATATGCTCGTTAAATTGAATGCCCATAATAGCGCGCTCTAAGGGTACTTGGGGTCGTATTTTTTCTAAACAGGTAATGCGCGCGCCCATACTATTTATAAGCTCGTCATTGGGTTCTGTAATTTGATATAATCTACTTTCCAAAGTATAAAATGGGTCTTCTAATCCCTCAAATAAGTTGTTGTATTCAATAGGATGAACAGGAAGTATACCTACTTGTCTAGATTTTCTTAAACTAATTTTCCCCAAATTAAAATGTCTGCAAGCAATTTGAAAACTATGACATATTAAAAAAACGGGTTTTTGTAAGGCCACCATTTGGTCAAGCCATTCAGTATACAATCTATCCCAGGGCTCATCCTTAGAATCAACAGGGGAGCCAGGCCCTCCTGTAGAAATATAAGCGTCGAAGCTGTCATTAGGAATTTCAGAACAATCTCTTAGTTTAAAAATTTGTTGTTCTATGCTAGTATTTCTATCCTTAGTCCAATGTGCTAAAAGTAGTTGAATACATTCCATACCCACATTCGTATTCCCATCATACATATCAATGATAGCAATATTTAAGTGGGTAGCTGACATTATAGGTAGCTTAGGTTGGTCTTAGGCGTTAATACTAAAAGCGTTTCATACATGAGTTGAATGGTATCCACGATATCTTTTTTATGTATCATTTCTACTGTGGTATGCATGTATCTTAAAGGCATTGAAATTAATACGGAAGGACAGCCCTCGTTTGCATAAGCAAAACTATCGGTATCGGTTCCCGTACTTCTGCTTAAGGTTCTAAATTGTACAGGAATCTTTTTAGCTTTAGCAGTGTTTTCTACAATCGCTAATAATTTATTATGAATAGCTGGCGCGTAAGCAAGTGAAGGACCTTTTCCGCATTCAATATCACCTTCAATAGCTTTGTTAATCATGGGTGTATGCGTATCGTGCGTAACATCGGTGATAATTGCAATATTGGGTTTAATACGACGCGCAATCATCTCTGCACCACGTAGTCCAATTTCTTCTTGCACTGCATTTACAATATACAAACCGAAGGGTAATTTCTTTTTATTCTCTTTTAATAAGCGGGCTACTTCTGCAATCATAAATCCACCTACTCTATTATCAAAGGCACGTCCAATAATAAAATCGTTGGCTAACTCATCAATACCTTCTTGATAAGTAACCACGGCACCAATATGAATACCCAAGGCTTCTACTTCTTTTTTAGATCTTGCACCACAGTCCAAGGTTAAGTTGTCAACCTTAGGTTGTGGTTCTTTTTGTTCTGGGTTACTCATTCTTGTATGAATAGCAGGCCATCCAAATACAGCTTTCACTGGCCCTTTTTTACCATGTATCCAAACACGCATAGAAGGAGCTATTTGATGGTCGACACCGCCATTTCTTTTTAGATATATTAAACCTTGGTCGTTGATATAATTTACAAACCAACTAATTTCATCCGCATGCGCTTCAATGACTACTTTGAAAGTGGCATTTGGGTTTATTACACCCACTGCTGTTCCATAAGCATCGGTATAAGTAGTATCTACATATTTTGTAAGGTATTCTAACCATATTTTTTGTCCACTTGTTTCAAATCCAACTGGTGAGGGGTTGTTAATATAGTTGGTTAAAAACTGATAAGAGGCTGCGCTAATTAATTCTTTTTTAGACTTTGCAACTGATTTTTTGGTGCTTGATTTTGCCATAAAGATTGTTTAAAATTGACTCCTGCAAGATAACACTAATTGTGCTATTTTGAAACTTGCCTTCTACCCCCCTTTTGTTGATTATTTATTGATACTTTTGTGCAAATAAATGATATCGTTTTGCTTCAACCGCCTTTAGATACTAATAAGTTATGGGAACTTGCCCCAGACCAATTTTGGCAGACCAGTAAATTAATTTTTAATTGGCAGGCAGCGCATAATCCAGTTTATAAACAGTGGGTGGAATTAAACAAGTCAAGCGCCATTGCTTTTTTACCTATTTATTTTTTTAAAACCCAGGATGTTTTTATAGGGGAAAAGCCAGTCAACTTATTTGAAAGTAGTGGTACTACACAGGATGTAAAAAGTAACCACTGGGTGCAGGATTTAAGTTTGTATGAAGCAAGTTTTTTAAAGGGGTTTGAATTATTTTATGGCAACCCTGCAGATTATTGTATTATTGGATTACTGCCTTCTTATTTAGAAAGAAAACATTCTTCGTTGGTGTATATGGTAGATAAATTAATTCAAGCCTCGGGTCATGCGCAGAGTGGTTTTTATTTAGATGATTTTACAAAATTGAATGAAGTATTGCAGGATTTAGAAAAGCAAAAACAAAAAGTTTGGTTTATAGGTGTAAGTTTTGCTTTAACCGATTTTGCGATAGCCTATCCACAGCAATTAAATTCCACTATTGTGCTTGAAACGGGTGGAATGAAAGGAAGAAAAGAAGAATTAACTAGAAATGAATTACATCAATTATTAAGGGAGCATTTAGGAACAATTACTATTCATTCTGAATATGGAATGACTGAACTATTAAGCCAGGCCTATGCCATTAAAGAAGGCGTATTTAAATGTCCACCTTGGATGAAGGTAATGGTGGCAGAGGAGGAAGACCCTACCGCTATTAAAGAAATAGGAAGAGGGGTGTTGCATATAATTGACCTTGCTAATATATATAGCTGCAGCTTTATTGCTACTGAAGATGTAGGAGAGGTTTTTGAAGACGGAAGTTTTACCGTATTAGGAAGACTAGATGCAAGTGCTAGAAGAGGCTGTAGTTTACTCGTTGTATAATTTACTACTGAATTACTTATTTACTTACTTACTACTATTTCTTACTCATCAAATAAGCTTTTCTCCGATTCAATCATTTTTTCTAAGTATACTAAGTAGCTAGGTTCTAATCCATAGTTGTACTGCCTTTTATCAATACTGTCCCTCGTTTTAACAATAAGTGGTAATTGCTGTTGGGTAGAAAGTTTATACTTCTGATTAATTTTTAAAAAGTGGTCGCTTCTGCTTTTATTTTGCGTTAATACATCCTTGTTTTGCACGCCAATAATTTTATTAATAACCTTTGTAGAAATAGATTCTCCTTTTTGGTGATTTTTATAAAGCACTTGTAATAATTCTTTCTCAATAATTGAAAGGGAATGGTAAAAATTATAATTCAATCTTGCCGTCACTTCTTTGGGTATTCTTTTCTTTCTTTGTCTATATATAATGAAAAATAGTCCAAAAGCAGTCAACATGACAATAGATACGCTAGGTGTAAAGAAGGGGAGTACTTTATTGAATATAAAATATAAAATAGGGTTTTCAATTTTATAGACATTTTGAACAGTATTTCTATCTAAATCATCAGCATTGATTATGTATGTAGAATAAGTGAGAACTTTATTGGAACCTACTTTTACTAAGTAAGCAGTATTTCCTAAATTAAATTGCAGGGCTTCGTAAGCTTCTTTGGTGGTATATAAGCTTAACCAAGCTTGCTTCATCATTTGGTTGTTAGAGGTTCTTATTTTCCCATATTGGTTTTTAGAAAAATCAATCCAATAATAATCTAAGTAGCTTTGAAAAATAAGTAGGTCGCCTAATACATAATGGTAATAGTTGGCCGATTGTAAGTCTTTAATTAATTTAGGGTCGGTAGCGCCTAAGGTTGACCAAGTATTTTTAGTAAAATCAAATTCGAAGCAGGAATCAATATTATTTAATGAAAAATCTTTAGGCATGTTAGAATAGGCTATTGACTTAGTAGCGTATAGCTTATTGGTTCTGGGGTCAACCTTGTATTTAATGATATTATCAAAGTCGTCATAGCCATTAACAATGGCATTACTTGGATATAATTCCCACTCATGTGTTTGAGGGCTGAAATAAGTCATAATACCACGCATATGCCAAAAACCTGATCCACCATATTGGAAAATAGTGTCGTTTCGTTGAAATGTAAAGGCTTGGTAATTCACGCCTGAATGTATGGTGGAATCAATTCTTATTAAGTCGTAGGAATTGGCATTCTTTTTTAATTTAAATAACTTACCTAAACCAAGGGGCTGAATGCAAATATCCTTTCCCTTTTTGATTAGGGCTATATTTCTAAATTCTTTGGTATTAAGACCAAAACTAAAAAGCTTGCTATCCAGCTGTATGTTCAAGGAGTTGATAGTATCCTTATTGAGGATATTTAAGAATTCAATCTCATGTTGCTGAAATGTGTTACTCCCCTTTTTTTCTTGAGATAAAGAAAGGCTAGTTTGAATTATTAAAGTTAAACTAAGTATTATTCTACTAAAATTCATTATGCTAATATAGTAGATAATTTATAATAAGAAACTTACTTATATGTATTTATTC
>JABMML010000249.1 GCA_013205585.1 Chitinophagaceae bacterium
CCTTTCTAGGCAGCCAAGGAGGTGCTTCTACCATTACCATGCAAACGGCTAAAAATTTATTTACCGGTAACTGGGGCACTAAAAACAAATTACTGCGTGTTATTCAGAAAATAAAAGAAAGTATTATTGCCATTAAACTAGAACGCAATTTTACCAAACAAGAAATTATCACGCTTTATTTAAATACCGTTCCCTTTAGTGAAAATGTGTTTGGGGTAAGTAATGCTTCTAGAACCTTTTTTCAAAAAGAACCCGACCGCTTAACAGTGGAAGAAGCGGCTTTATTAATAGGTATGATTAATGCGCCTACTAAGTACAACCCTAACAGAAATCCTAAGTTGGCCTTAGAAAGAAGAAACTTAGTTATAAGTAGAATGGCAGGACA
Source organism: Chitinophagaceae bacterium (assembly GCA_013205585.1). Lineage (GTDB taxonomy): Bacteria > Bacteroidota > Bacteroidia > Chitinophagales > Chitinophagaceae > Sediminibacterium. Next base: position 386 of record JABMML010000249.1, read on the forward strand.
AAAATATATAAGCCAAGACCAGGCAGAAGAACTTAGAAATTTACCCATTGCCACTAATTTTAAAAAGCTAGATCAAAACAATGGACTTGGCCCCTATTTCAGAATGACTTTAGGAGAGTACATGAAAAAATGGTGCAAAGAACATAAAAAAAATAATGGCGACCCTTACGATTTATACAGAGATGGTTTAAAAATTTATACTACCATTAATCCTAGAATGCAATTATATGCAGAACAAGCAGTAGCCCAGCACATGTCCTATTTACAAAAACAATTTAATCAACAAGCCAATATAAAATCGGGTACTATTTGGAAAGAGTTTAGCGCCCAACTAGAACTAGCGGTAAAACAAACCGACAGATGGAAGAATTTGAAAAAAGAAGAGATGGAAGAGGAAGCGATTAGAAAAACTTTCAACGAGCCTTTGCAAATGCGCATTTTTGCTTGGAATAAAAACCGTTTTATTGATACCATCATGACCCCTTATGATTCTTTAAAGTATCATAAGCAAACTTTACAAACCGGATTTTTAGCGGTAGACCCTTTCACTGGAGAAGTCAAAGCCTGGGTAGGTGGTGTAGATTTTAAAACATTCAAATACGATCACGTTAATATAAATACAAAAAGACAAGTGGGTTCAACCATTAAACCTTTGTTGTATTCATTAGCCATTGAAGAATCGGGCTTTACACCCAATACCATTGTACAAGATGTACAACAAAATTTTGATGGATATGGCATGGTGCCTAATACACCTAAAACCTGTACTTTCCAGTCTATTCCTATGGCACAGGCTTTAGCTGAATCTAGAAACTGCTCCTCGGCCTTTATCATGAAACAAATTAATGGCAATAGCAATGAAGCTGCTAAACAATTTGTGGAGTATTTGAAAAAGTGCAATATCAAATCCGATATACAACCCTATCCTTCTATTGCATTAGGTGCCGTTGAAATTTCACTCTTTGAAATGGTACAAGCCTATACCATGTTCCCTGGAGCGGGTTATAATGCACAGCCCTTCTTTATTAATAGAATTGAGGACAAAAACGGTAATGTACTTGAAAGCTATTCTCCTCAAAGAAGAAAAGTGATTAAAGAAGAAACGGCCTATTCTGTTGTAAGTATGATGCAAGGAGTGATACAGAAAGGAACGGGCAGAAGTATGTATTCTTATGCTGTTCCAACACAGTCAATTGCAGGTAAAACTGGAACCACTAATGACAATAGCGATTTATGGTTTATGGGTTATACTCCACAATTATTAGCAGGCGCTTGGGTGGGATGTGACGACCGTTATATAAGATTCTCAGATAATTATTTTGGACAAGGCGCACACGCATCTTTACCTATCTGGGCGAATTTTATGAGTAAGGTAGCCGCAGACCCTGCATGTAATTTAGATGTGAATGCAAGCTTTGAAAGACCATCGAGTATGCTTAACGACTTTAATATAGATTTTATTTCAAAAGATAGTACAGGTTTAGAAGGCATTGATGATATTATTAATACAGAAGATATTAAAGCTGAATCGGATTATACTATTCCTGATGCTGAAATTGCTAGCCCTGTTAAAAATAATTCGAAGGATACAAAATCTAAAGATACAAAGACAAAGGCCAATAAAGAAGGGGCAAAACCAAAAGCAATCTTTCCGCCAAAGAAGAACTAACGTGTATTTTTCAAGGAATAAAAAATAGAGAAATGGTGGTATAAATTTCTTTGGAAAAATGCATTTCCATATTGTATCGTAACACGAGGTAATTTAAAACCCAATCCTGCACTAAATCCATTGAACCAATTTTGTTGGTTTTGAATATTTAAATCGAAGCGTCGGATAAAATTATAACCAAAATTAATACTTACCTGCTCTGCTATATTCACTTCAGTCCCCAATATTAAATGATTAAAAATATCTTGAGCAGTGGATGGCGCTTTATACCCTTCCGAAGTATAAAAACTAGGGTCGTAGAAGGTATTGTTCCAAATAGAAAGCCTTTGTGCTGTTAAAGAAAATTGAATAGGTGCACTTTCTAATTTTTTAGAAACTCCCATAATAATATTTAAAGGAAGCCTTTCTTTTTCTGTGTAAGAGGAAAGCTGTCCTCCCACATTATTGGCAAGTATACTTGCACGCAGTAATCGGTTTGATGAAGTATAGACCATGGATAAGTCCATGGCTAGCCCAGTAGATTTATAAATGCCATAATTGGATTGTATTAATTTAAGCGTGGCACCTAGGTTTATATTTTTTCTGAATAAAGAAGCCATTGAAACTTGTGCCACATAATCATTGGCTAAAAAATTCCCCATCTCATTGCCCGATACATCGGTCATATTTATATTTCCATACCCCATATAATGAAGACCCCAACCAATTACCCAATTTTTTTTGGGTAAATAATGCGCCCCACTAAAATCGTACTGCTGAATATTTGAAAAATAAGACTTCACACTTAAATGAACTACTTTATCCATTGAAGGATCTAATAAAGCAGGGTTATACATTGCCAAACCTAAGTCGGACCCAAGATGACTAATATTAATACCTCCCAAGGAAGTAGCTTTAGCACTATAGGGTAAGTTTAAAAATTGATATACTTCGTTGGCATTAGATTTTTGGGCGCGTACAGAATGGGTACTTACAAAAAATGTAATGAAAACAATAATACCTACTATATATCTTGACTTTAATACCACCCTTCTCATAGAACAAAGCTAGGGATTTAAACTAAGGCTAAGTCAAGCACTTGTTGCATATTTTTTACATAATGAAACTGTAGTCCTTTAATAAAACTATTGTCAATTTCATTGATATCTTTTTCATTCTGCCAGCAAAGTATAATTTCTTTCATACCAGCTCTTTTAGCCGCTAATATTTTTTCTTTAATGCCCCCTACAGGTAATACCTGACCACGCAAGGTGATTTCACCGGTCATGGCTAAATAAGGTTTTACCTTTCTACCCGTAAAGGCTGAAGTAAGTGCAGTGAGCATAGTAATACCAGCACTAGGACCATCCTTAGGCACTGCCCCTTCAGGTACATGCACATGAATAGCCTTCGTTGTAAATAAATTGGGGTCAACTCCAATTTTTTTCGCATTGCTTTGCAAATAAGTAAGGGCTGTGTCCACACTTTCTTTCATCACATTACCAAGGTTACCAGTAAGCTTTAAGCCTCCTTTACCTTCGGCAAGTAATACTTCAATAAATAAAATATCGCCACCCACATAGGTCCAGGCCAAACCCACTGCCACCCCTGGCATATTTACTGTTTTATAAATTTCATTGCTATATTTAGCCTGCCCTAATATTTTATTTAAATCGGTTTTGGTAACTGTGGGTTTTACCTTATGCTTATAGGCAAGTTCCTTGGCCTGATAACGCATAATAGATGCCAGTTGTCTGTCTAATTCACGCACACCACTTTCTCTTGTATAATCTTCAATTACTTTTTCAAGCACATTGTCAAGCACTTTAAAATTTATTTTATCAAGTCCATGTGCTTGTCTTTGCTTAGGCAGTAAATGTCTTTTAGCAATTTCAATTTTTTCTTCTACTGCATAACCACTTAAATCAATAATTTCTAAACGGTCTCTTAAGGCTGGTTGAATGCGGCTAATATCATTGGCCGTTGCAATAAATAAAGTTTTACTTAAATCGTATTCCGATTCTAAATAATTATCATAAAAACTATGGTTCTGTTCTGGATCTAATACTTCTAACAAAGCAGAAGAAGGATCTCCTCTATGGTCGCTGCCAATTTTATCTATTTCATCCAATATCATGACCGGATTAGAGGTCTTCACCTTACGCAGGCTTTGTACAATTCTTCCTGGCATGGCGCCAATATAGGTTTTACGGTGTCCTCTAATTTCACTTTCATCATGCAATCCACCAAGACTTACTCTAATGTATTTTCTACCAATGGCATGCGCAATAGATTTGCCTAAAGAAGTCTTACCAATACCTGGAGGCCCTAAGAAACATAAAATAGGGCTTTTCATATCGCCTTTAATTTTAAGTACAGCTAGGTACTCTAAAATTCTATTTTTTATTTTACCCATACCGTAATGGTCGGCGTCTAATACTTTTTTAGCGTTCTTTAAATCGTAGTTGTCTGCTGTGTACTGCTCCCAAGGCAGGTCTAATAATAAATCCAAATGATTATACACTACTGAATAGTCTGGGGTGCTGGGGTGCATACGCTCCAATTTCTCCAAACCATTTTGAAATAATTTTTTAGCCGACTCTGGCCACTTCTTCCCTTCCGCTTTCTTTTTCATCTCCGCCACTTCGCGCTCGTTCGGGTCACCCCCTAATTCATCCTTAATACTTTTTAATTGTTGTTGTAAAAAGTAATCGCGTTGTTGCTTGTCAATTTCGGTGCGCGTTTTATTGGCCACCTTATTTTTTAATTCAACGAATTGTAATTCTTGTTGTAAAAATTGAATTAATTTTTCTGCCCTAAGCGAAATATTATTTTGTTCTAATAAAGCTTGTTTATCGTTTACATCCACGCTTAAATTGCTACTTACAAAATTGATTAGAAACAGTGGGCTTTCAATATTTTTTAAAATCATGGCTGCCTCCGATGGAAAATTAGGAGACAACTGAATAATTTGAGTGGCTAAATCTTTTATATTGGATAAGTAGGCTTGAAAATTTTGATTCTCTTTTTCTACTTTATCTTCTACCAATACTTTTACACTGGCTTTGAAAAAAGGATCTTCTTCTTTCATCTCCAATAGTTCAAATCGCTTCTTACCTTGAATAATAATGGTGGTACCTCCATCTTGCATCTTAATCATTTTAATGATTTTTGCAACTGTACCTATTTGACATAAATCGGCGGGTGTAGGGTCTTCTATATTGCCATCCTTTTGAGAAACCACCCCAATTAATTTATCCTTATTATAAGATGCCTTCACGGCTTGAATGCTTTTATCTCTTCCTACCGTAATAGGAATAACTACGCCCGGAAACAGGACCGTATTTCGCAATGGCAAAATGGGTAATAAAGAATCAATCACCATTTCTGGCTCGTTCTCTTCACTTTGCTCATTAAATGAAAATAAAGGTATAAACTCATTATCTTCTTCCCCCTTAAACAAAAACGTCTTATCCACTCTTTATACAATTTAAATTAAAGTCAAAATGACATAGCGCCTTAGTAAAACCTGCTTTGACTAAGGTATACCCTTATAAGGCAATATTGATGCCAAAAACCCATAATTGACTATGGATGTAGAAATCCCTAAAATAAAAAATCCTCCCCGATATAATCGGGAAGGACCTTCTTGCAAGAAGTTATTTATAAACTTCTGAAATTACTTTGCAACAGCAGCTGTATCAACAGTTGCAGCAGCAGCAGTGTCAACAGTTGCAGCAGCAGCTGTATCAACAGTTGCAGCAGCAGAGTCAGTTGTTGCTTCTGTAGAAGCACCACCACATGCAGCTAGTGCAGCGATAGCGAAAATTGCGATAACTTTTTTCATTTTTTGGTTTTTTAAGTTTTGTAAAAATACGAAGGCGAAGATAGCCATCCCCTTCAATTATGCCAAATTTTAACATTATTTATTTCTTAACAGTACCCAAACAGAGGGAATTCTACTTTTTCCTGAAATAGACCCTAATAGGCACCCCTGTAAACTTGAAGTTTGCTCTAAGCTGATTTTCAAGGTAGTTACGATAAGGAACCTTAATGTCATCTGGAAAATTAGTAAAAAAGGCAAAACTAGGTACCCTAGTAGGTAACTGGGATACGAACTTAATCTTAATCACATGGCCTCTAACAACTGGGGCCTGATACTTAAGAATAGCCTTCAACATAATATCGTTTAACTTAGAAGTAGGCACTTTACGGTGCTTATTTTCATAAACCTCTAAGGCTAGTTCTATGGCTTTGAATATGCGGGTTTTTTCTACTGCAGATATGAATAGCACAGGCACATCTGTAAAAGGAGCTAGTTTCTCTTTCACCACTTTCTCGTAGTCTCTAGCCGTATTGGTTTCCTTCTCAATTAAATCCCATTTATTAATCAAAACAACGATACCCTTACCCTTCTTAGAGGCAAGGCTAAATATGCTTAAATCTTGGGCTGTAACGCCTTTAGTAGCATCAACCACTAATAAACAAACATCGGCCTCGTCCATGGCCTTAATGGCTCTGATAATGGAGTAAAATTCAAGATCGTCTTTCTCCTTATTCTTACGTCTAATACCTGCTGTATCAATTAGAATAAATTCCTTTTGGAACATAGTATAATGCGTATGAATGGTATCGCGTGTAGTGCCTGCAATATCACTTACAATGGTTCTGTCCTGACCAATCATGGCATTTAATAAACTAGACTTACCTACATTTGGCTGACCCATAATGGCAATCTTAGGAACCTCCAGTACTTCTTCTTCCCCTTCAGCTATTTCTTCATCGTCATTACTTACTTCCTTAATTTTAATATCGTTGGTTACGGCATCTAAAAGTTCCCCCGTTCCACTTCCTGAAATAGAGCTCACAAAGTAGTTATGCTCAAAGCCCATTCCGTAAAACTCGGTGCCTTCTAAAGCACGTGTTGAATTATCAACCTTATTGACACATACATACACTGGCTTAGTGCTTCTTCTAAGCATATCGGCCATAGAGGCGTCTAAGTCTGTTAAACCCACGGCTGCATCAACCATAAATATGATAGAATTAGCTTCTTCAATAGCAATCTTTACCTGCTTGCGAATCTCGGTTTCAAACATATCACGAGAATCGGGTACAAAACCACCCGTATCAATTACGTTGAAGGTTTTACCCGCCCATTCAGTTACCCCGTATTGACGGTCTCTGGTTACACCGCTAATATCGTCCACGATGGCTTTACGCTCCTCTAAGAAACGATTAAACAAAGTGCTTTTTCCTACGTTTGGCCTTCCTACAATAGCCACTGTATAGCTCATAATAATATATATTTAATATTCAATTATACTATTTTAATTCATTAATTATCAATATATTAATTAAATATTGATATTTGAATTTCTTAGTACCCAAATTCTTTTAACTTCGTCTCATTGTCTCTCCACTTAGGCTTCACTTTTACAAACAATTCCAAGTACACTTTAGAGC
>JABMML010000250.1 GCA_013205585.1 Chitinophagaceae bacterium
CTACGCATATTCTTTACATAAGAACCTGCATCCAAATGACCAGAATAACATCTGAAGAACGCTAAACGTCCCACGAAAGGATCGGTCATAATTTTAAAGGCCAATGCAGCAAATGGTTCTTTTGCATTTGGTTTACGGTAAACTTTTTCTCCTGTATCAGGATCGGTGCCTTCCGTATCATCTACATCTACTGGTGAAGGAAGGTAACGACATACCGCATCTAATGCAGTTTGTACCCCTTTGTTTTTAAAGGATGATCCACACATCATTGGAACGATACTTAAATCGATTGTTGCTTTACGAATGGCTTCATGCACTTCCGCTTCAGAAATAGAATCAGGATTTTCAAAAAACTTCTCCATTAATTTATCGTCATATTCTGCAACGGCTTCAATTAATTGAGCTCTCCAGTAATCCACATCTTCTTTCATATCATCAGGAATAGGATTTTCTACATAAGTCATACCTTCTGTAGCATCATCCCAAATAATTGCTTTCATTCTAATTAAGTCAACTACGCCAGTGAAATGATCTTCCGCACCGATAGGTAATTGTAATGGCACTGCTTTCGCACCTAACATTTCTCTTACTTGTGTTACCACCATTAAGAAATCGGCACCGGCACGGTCCATCTTATTTACGAATCCAATACGTGGAACTTTATAACGATTTGCTTGACGCCAAACTGTTTCTGATTGTGGCTCAACACCATCTACTGCAGAAAAAAGTGCGATCAAACCATCCAATACACGCATAGAACGCTCTACCTCAACGGTAAAGTCAACGTGACCTGGAGTATCGATAATATTGAAATAATAATCTTTTGTTCTTTCATCTTTTTTACCCAATGTGGTTGGGAACTGCCATTGGCAACTTACCGCTGCAGAAGTAATAGTAATACCTCTTTCTTTTTCTTGTTCCATCCAGTCAGTAGTAGCAGCGCCATCATGCACTTCTCCTATTTTGTGGATCATACCAGTATAACGTAAGATACGTTCAGTCGTAGTTGTTTTACCAGCATCAATGTGCGCAGCAATTCCAAAGTTTCTTTGTAGTTTCAAGTCAGCCATAAAAGGGATATTTTTTATTTTAAATGGTCCTATTTTCCGAGGCGCAAAGTTAACGATATTAGTAATTGAAAGGCTGATTCTCGAATTTTTTTTCCAACAAAAAAACCTCCCTGTTGATACAGAGAGGTTTAGTCTATTTTTAAAGGCTAAAAAGCCAGTATTATATTTAAAATTACATCTTAAAGTGAGAGAAGGCTTTGTTCGCCTCAGCCATACGGTGTGTATCTTCTTTTTTCTTGAAAGCACCACCTTCACCCTTTGTAGCTGCGATAATTTCGTTCGCTAACTTATCGGCCATTGTTTTACCGTTTCTTTCACGGCTGTAACGTACTAACCATTTCATGCTTAAAGAAATTTTGCGGTCGGCACGAACTTCAGCAGGAATTTGGAAAGTAGCACCACCAATACGACGGCTACGTACTTCAACAGCAGGTGTAATATTCACTACTGCTCTTTTCCACATTTCGTATCCATCTTCACCTGTGAACTTGCTTACTTTGTCTAATGCATCATAAAATATTTTATAGGCAGTCGTTTTTTTACCGTCTAACATTACGTTATTGATAAAACGAGTCACTTGCACATCGTTGAAACGAGGATCTGGTGCTAGAGGAATTTTTTTAGGTTGTGCTTTACGCATGTCGAATATGAGTTAGTGGTTACTTATTTAATTAATTCTTTTTAAATTATTTCTTTGCTTTTTCTTTCTTCGTACCGTATTTACTACGAGACTGCTTACGGTCTTTAACACCAGCAGTATCCAAGCTTCCACGTACAATATGATAACGTACCCCTGGTAAATCCTTTACACGACCACCACGTATTAAAACGATACTGTGCTCTTGTAAGTTGTGCCCTTCTCCTGGTATGTATGCAATAACTTCAATTTTATTTGTCAAACGCACTTTAGCTACTTTACGTAACGCAGAGTTTGGTTTTTTAGGTGTAGTTGTATACACTCTAGTACAAACGCCACGACGCTGAGGACATGCGTCCAATGCTCTTGATTTACTTTTAGCCCTGATGATCTCACGGCCTTTTCTCACTAATTGTTGAATAGTAGGCATTTATTATGCTGTTTTTTTCACTTTTTGTTTATAAAAAATTCGGACGGCAAAGGTAATGGCTGTAGCCCAAATACCAAAATGTTTATTAGCTAATTTTAAAAAAATACCTCAAATGCCCCCTTTTGGCAGCAAATGAGCCTAGAATTAAAATAAAATAGCTTGATTTTCAAAGATTTAACTACTAAGAAGGAAGTTTTTCCAACCAGTTGTGTTTATCTGGAACATTCCCCACTCGAATATCATTCAAATGTTGTTTCAAAGCCGGCGCTACTTTCAATTTATCTAAATCAAAGTCCATTGAATAGTCTTTGTATGTTAAGTTGATAATATAAGAGACAACAGCTGCAGTACCTACTCCAAAAACTTCTTGCAATAAACCTTTTTTATGCGCTTCCACAATTTCATCTACCGATAAATTTCTTTCTTCCACTACATAACCCATATCTCTTAATAATATAATAGCACTGTCCCTAGTGACACCTTTTAAAACGGTACCTCTTTCTAAGCTTGGGGTAATTACTTTACCATCAATGACAAACATTACATTCATCACACCTACCTCTTCTACATATTTATGTTCAAAAGCATCGGTCCAAAGTATTTGATCAAATCCTCTTTTTTTCGCTAACTCTACTGGATATAAACTTCCGCCATAATTTCCACCATTCTTTGCATAACCAACACCACCGGGCGCTGCACGGGTATACTTTTCTTCAATTACAATTTTCATAGGGGCAGAAAAATAAGGACCAGAAGGGCCCAAAATAATCATAAACTTATAGGTAAGTGATGGACGTACACCTAAAAAAGGATCAGTGGCAATTATAAATGGCCTTATATATAATGAATGTTCAGGTAAACTTGGAATCCAACCTTTTTCTAAAGCAATTAATTGTTTCATTCCACCGATAAATAACCATTCAGGTACAGCAGGCATTTGCATTCTATCCGCTGAAACATTAAAACGAATAAAATTTTGATCAGGTCTGAAAATAACCACTTCGTCTTTCGTATTCTTATAGGCTTTAATTCCTTCGAAAATAGTTTGACCATAATGTAGCATAGCTGAAGCAGGATCCACTTCAAAAGGAGCATAAGGCTTAATCACCACATTCTTCCATTCACCGTCTTCATAGTCGGCCATTAGCATATGGTCGGTAAAATGTTTACCAAACTGCAATGTCTCTATTTTAAAATGAGGCAAACGAGGATTTGTTGTTTTGGTAACAGGAATGATTGGATGAGCCATTGTAGTAAATTGTAAAGGGTGAATTCGAATTACAAAGAAACGAAAAAAGTAGAAAACATACAACTGTTATTTTTCAATCTGCGCCTTTTCAATTAATTTTCCAATTGAATGAAAGTAGAAAAAACAATATTACCTCCTGCCGTCTTGGTTTCTTTATACAAAGATAGTTTGGTCTTAGCTGAAAAGGAAATAAAGCCTGTACAAATTGCCGAAAATAAATTGCCAGGCAAAGAGCAGCAAACTATTACAGAAGCCACAGAGATGGCCAGCCCCATTAAATACTTGGGCGATCATCATAAAAAAATATTGGTGGTGGTGAATGATCCTGAATCGGTGTATTTAAATGAAACCGACTTTATTTTACTGACTTCCATTTTAAATGCATGCCGACTTACCATTGCAGATATTGCACTTATTAATGTAGGTAACCAAAAAGCAAGCTTACATGAAATGCTGACTAAACTACCTTCTTTATTAGTAATTGCATTTGACTTAGATGCTAAGGCATTGAAAATTAAATTACCTAGTACTTTATATAAAACAACACCCTTAGGCGAAGCCAATTTATTATTTAGTGCAGCATTATCTACGATGCAAGGAAGCAGTGCTGATGCTAAAAAAGAAAAAGGAAAATTATGGACCGTGCTCAAACAAATATTTCAATTATAAATATTTTGCAATGCACACTATCATTTTTGCTACCAATAACGAACATAAAATAAAAGAAATACAATCTTTAGTAGGCAGCGATTTCACCATTATCACTTTACAACAAGCAGGCATTGACATTGATATACCTGAGCCCCACGACACATTGCAAGAGAATGCTTACGAGAAAGCGATTACCATAGAAAATATAACTAAGCAAAATTGTTTTAGCGAGGATACAGGATTAGAAATTGAAGCTTTGAATGGGGAGCCTGGTGTAAAAAGCGCAAGGTATGCAGGTGAAACTAGAAATTTTCAAGCCAATATTGATAAAGTATTAGAAAAATTAAATGTTATTACAAATCGCAAGGCGCAATTTAGAACAGTGATTTGTTTACTATGGAATAAAGAAGTTTTTTATTTTGAAGGAATTTGCAAAGGAGTTATTGCAGAAACAATGCATGGAAAAGAAGGCTTTGGATATGATCCTATTTTTATTCCAGAAGGGGCTAGTAAAAGTTTTGCAGAAATGACGATGGAAGAAAAAAATAAATTTAGTCATAGACAAAAAGCCGTCACAAAACTATTTACATTTTTGCATTCCATATAGCCCAAGACTCTTCTGCTTGTATATGCAGCATGGCTAATCCATTTTGAACAGTGGCTCCTTTTGCTAATCCGTTTTGCATAAACAAGGTCTCTGTTGGATTATACACTAAATCATATAAATGATGCTTTGCACTAATAGCATCGTAGGCGATGAGCGGCGCTTCATTCACATTTGGAAACATACCCAGCGGACTTGTATTAATAATGAGTGTATGCGCTTCAATAATTGATTTATTTAATTGCTCATAACTTAGATTCGCTTTCATTTCAGTATTCGCTTCAAGGGTATTCGCCTTTCTTGAAATAATTTGATACTGAATATTTAATTTTTGAAGTACCCACTGCACAGCTGCAGCAGCACCACCTGTACCTAGTATAAGTGCATGGGTATGATGTGGTTTTAAAAAGGGTAATAAAGATTTTTCAAAACCAATCACATCGGTATTATACCCGTATAATTCATTATTGAATTTTCGAATACAATTGCAAGCTTTTATAGCTTGCACCACAGGGCTACTATGTTGTAAAAAGGCAATCACTTCTTTTTTGTAAGGAATAGTTACATTCAAGCCTTCTAAATTCGGATGCTCGGTCCATAAAGCAGCAAAAGACTGAATAGAAGTAATGGGGAAATTATCATACTGCGCATGGACAATATTTTCCTTCAGGAACTTTTCAGTAAAAAATTTCTGTGAAAAAGAATGAGATAAAGGATACCCAATTAATCCAAACTGGCGCAAAATTATTTATTTAAGTATAAATCAAAAGTATCTCCACGAAGTCCAATTCGCATTGTTTCTAAAGGAATAACTTCACTTGGCGCAATATTGCCAAGGTTCACATTGCAGCCCACTAATTCTAAGAAATAAAGTTGTTGCGCTTTTTGTGGCGCTTCCCATAATATTTTTTCGGCTGGAATTTTAGTAAGAATTTCTTGCACTAATCCTTCACGTACTTCCCCACTCCCTCTGTATATACCTACATTACCTGCTTCTCTCGCTTCAGCAATTACATAGGTAGAACCTGCTTTTAATTCAGCAGTCATTAATTCAATCCACTGATAAGGAGGAATAATATGTGCAGCATCCTTACTCCCTACTTCACTAAGTACAGTAGCAAATTTTGAAATTTTTTCTATATAACCACATTTTTCTGAATGAGGAATATTAATAGAGCCATCACTAACTTCAATTAAGTCGATTTTGTAATCCTTACACATAGCAATATAATCATCGAACTGATTTCTAATTACAAAGGCTTCAAATAAAGTACCACCAAAATAAACAGGGATACCCACCGCTTGATATAATTCTATTTTTTTTCTCAGATTCGGTGTTACAAAAGAAGTACCAAAACCTAATTTAATCATGTCGGTATGCGGCCCTGCTACACTTAGAAAATTTTCTGCTTCACCGTAACTCAATCCTTTATCCATGACCATTGTAAGTCCGCTTTTTCTTGGCTTGGCTGTTCTTTCAGGAATTTGAGTAAGATTAAAATTCATTTTTGTATTTTTTCATTTATAATTAGCGCAAAGATAACTTAAATTGATTAAGATTTTTTTGCCTTCTTAAATTGTCCAATTAATTCTGCCACTTTTGGATCATGTACAATTTCAGGATAAAATTTGGTGAATTTTTTTAATAGTTTAGACGATTTCGATAGCGCCATTTCTAATTGTAATAAACCTTCTGCCGTTTTACCCATCATAAATAAGATGGCACTGCGATAAAAAATAAAAATTACTTTTCCTTGCGTAGACATATAGGCTAGTTCGGTTTGCTCCAAGGCGCTATCCAGCTGCTCATTGGCGACTAAACATTTAATTAAATACTCCCAACCTGCAATTTGCTTAGGTTTATTTTTTACCACCGTTCCAAAAAATTGAGCCGCTTCTTTAAACTGCAAAAGATGCATATAACACTCCCCCATTAAAATATAGTACTCATTAATATGCTTATGTATTCTTAATGCATGCTCTAATTGTTTAATGGCTAATTCCCACTGCTCTTCTTGCATATAAGTACCTGCAATTTTTTGGTAGAGTCTACTATCGTCTGGGTTTAAGTGCACTGCTTTTTTATAATGAAATCTTGCTTGTGCAAAATTTTTCATTCTATGATAACAGTGTCCAATGGCTTCGTAAATTACATCCTCAGGCCTGGACAACTCTAATACTTTTTCTAAGGCCTCGATGGCTTCTCTATATTTTCGTATGCGTAAAAAGGCATCGCCCATATTGCGATAAGCATAATCAAATTTTTCATCAATGACTATCGCATACTGATAAGCGTCAATGGCTTTCTCATGTAATTTAATACCTTGATAAGCGGCAGCTAGATTAAACCAAGCCAATGCATTATAAGGTTGTTCATCAATGATTCGTTGATGCAAACGAATACTTTCTTCATTTCTTCCAGTGAAATCTGTCCAGAAACAAATTTTATACAAGGCTTCTTCATTGGTAGGATCTTCTTCCAATATCAACTTCAAACAATCAAATACTTTATCAAATGCTTCATGATCGTCGTAGACATCGGCTAGTTCAAATAATACTTCGGTACGATCTGGTCCTTCAAATAAATGCAAGGCTTCTTGTAATAAGACAATGGCTTTTTCGGGCTTATCTAATGCTAAGTAGGCATCCGTTTTTAAGATGAATAAATTCATATCCTTATGATCATATAAGGCAGCCGTATCTAATAATTGTAAAGCCTCTTTGTATTTTCTAGTAGCCAATAATAAATCGGCCTTCTTAATCATGAGTAAAGCAGAAGAAGGATATTGATCTAGGGCAATATTGGCCGCTTCAATAGCTTCCAATATTTCATCCTTTTCGTCAAGGTGCTCGATGATTCTTTCAAAATCATCTTCTTCAATATAGGAGTTGGTACGACCTAGTTTTAGGTTCTGGTACCTTTGCATTAATTCATGAATATCTCCGCCCTCCTCGTCACGATGGTTATCGAACATGGCTTTTAATTGTGGGTTAGGTATAAAGTATTGATTATCAATAATTTAGAAATTAAATCTTGAGTATCAATGCCTTAGATAAATATACAATTAAGGGCTTAATTATCAATAATTTGTTCTTCACATATCCCCTATAAATAGGTTAAAAAAAAATTTGTTGCTGAAATTATAAAATTCTTACCTTTGAAACAATCATGCGTACTATAAAAAACATATTAATAATCATTTGTTTAACGACTGTGTTATTCATCTCTGAGAGCAGTTACGCTTCTACTATTGTAAATGGTAGCACCGATGCTAAAAAAATGGTGGAAAAATATACATTGAAGAACATAGGAAGTCTTACACACAAGACTGCAACTTTTTATACTTTAAAATCTAGTTTACAATTTAAAGGTATTACCTCTTTTAACATGAATGGTTCTGTGAATAATAGCAACTATCTAAAATACAATAAGGGTAATATTTCTTACGTCATTCCTTATCGTCACAAAGTGATTTTGTCTAAATTCAAAACACCTACTGCAGTTCAGCCTTAATGTTGAATGGCAGGTTTTCCAAAAAGTACTCTAGTTTTCGTCTATTGCTTGATACAATTCATTATTAATTGTAAATAAGCTTAATGACAAGGGACTTAAATCCAATTTAGTGGCTTGATATTCAATACGTATACCCTTTGCGCCCGTAATAGTATAAGACAAAACCAAGCCAGGTATAGTTTTAAATCCTAACTCAAATTGATTCACTGTTAAGTTTAACTCATCGGTGTACAAAATATCATAAATAGATCCATCGCTCCACTTTAACTGCAATGCTTTACAGCGGTAACCTAAAATATGGGTAGTAGAATCAGTGGCTATGGCTTCTTGTGCAAGCAAACTAATTTTTGAGACAGGAGGGTATTTGATAGTTTGTAAAAAATGGCTTTGCCCAATGTCCTTGGTTATTGTTGCCTTATCTAATTGTGTATTGAATAAAAATGTTTGTACTAACTGCGCTGTCGTTAAAGTAGTCTTGCATTGATTGCCTTTTACCCAAACTTCTTTTGTACCAATGAAAGCCATCGAACCATTTGCTTTTTGTTCAGTAATTTGAAACTGAAGGGCACACTCTCCTACTAGCTTGTTTTGAGCATGCGCTGCAGCCGTAAATAGGAAGAGGCTTATAATTAGGGGGGTAATTTTAAACTTCAGGGGGTTTTGGGGGATTGTTAGTTTATTTTTTTGTCTTGTCCTTTAAGGCTTGCACTTTTTTCTGAGTCTCCATTAATTGCTCATACTTGCTCTGCCAATTACTTTTCTTTTTAGGTGTCTTGCGTTTCACTTCAATACCTGCTAAAATTTTATCATGATCGATAATGACTTTTTGAATCACTAACTGCATAAGTAAGGTAATCACATTAGAAACAGTATAATACCAAGTTAAGGCGGAAGGTAATCCGTTAAATATAAATAATAATACAAATGGGAATATATAAGGCATGTACTTTAAAGCAGGATTGTCCTGCGTAGGCGTCATGGCCATATTATAAATTGACATTAAAAAGCTTGTCACTACCGCTAGTAAGGTAAACAAACTAATATGGTTACCAAAACTAGGTATGGTAAAGGGAAGTGTCGCAATAGAATCATAGCTAGATAAATCCTGGCTCCATAAAAACGATTGTCCTCTTAATGTAATATTAGAATTAAAGAAGCTATACAAAGCAAAGAAGATAGGAATTTGCAGTAAGGCGGGAATACAACCGCCTAAAGGATTTACGCCTGCTTCTCTAAACAATTTCATTTGCTCCATGGCAAAGCCTTGTTGATCGTCGCCTAATTTTTTCTTAATCTCATCTAATTCAGGCTTCAATACTTTCATCTTGGCACTACTCAAATAACTTGAATAAGTAAGTGGAGAGGTGACTAATCTAATAAATACAGTTAACCATAAAACCACCCATCCAAAATTGTTGACAAAGCCCGCAATAAAGTCAAATACAGGCATTAAAATATATTTATTAATAGGGCGTACAAAAGAATATAAGTCCCTTCCTAAGTTTACAATTTTTTCCATTTCAGGTGCCTGTGCCTTAAGTATAGCAAAATCATTAGGACCATAAAATAAAGATAAAGCGACAGTTGCATTTGTGCCCGCTACCTTAGTTTGCAATTGAGATTTTAATGTAGCAAGCCCGTTACTGCTATCTATTTTGCGTTCCCAATTTACATTTCCTGAAGCAAAGCCTTCTTTAGACATTAAAGTAGTGGTGAAAAATTGTTGCACCAAACCCACCCATTGTACTGGTTTTTCAAATGCTTTGGATGTATTACTTGAAATATAATCAAATTCGCCTCCTTCTGAAAAACAGATATTAGACATTTGACGCTCATATACCGATGTGCGTTCTTGCTGATAAGCATTTACATCCCAAACTAAATTCAACTTTTGATTGGTTAACAATTGATCGGTGCCTTCTAGTTGAATATTCCAATCAATATTATACTTATTGGCTTCTAATGTAAACTGATGACGAATAGTTTTACCGGCTGCTGTGGTATAGGCATACTCAATTTTTTTTGCACCCTTTTCACCAGTGGTGATAGTCTTTGTAGGAAATAAAATTTGATTTACTTGAAGTGTTTTATTATCTCCAATATTGATAGGATAATTTAAAGCACTACTATCTCCCAATTTGACCAATTCCTTTTTATAGTTCGTATATTTTTTAAGTGTCACTTCTGCAACTTGACCCCCTTTGTTACTAAACTTCACTTTCACCACTTCATTCTCTAAATAAGAAAACTCTTGTTTTACAGTATCTATATTATTTACAATTACCCCAGCAGCGGCATCTAATTTTAGTGGATTTTGTAAAGCAGCTGCTTTATCGGCAGTGGCTTTTACCATCGCAACAGAATCATCAAAATGCTTTTTATAAGAAGCTAAGTCCGTTTGTTGTTTGTTGGTGTACCAGAAGTACAAAAAAAACAAAGCAGCCAATAATACAAAACCAATGATTGTATTTTTATCAGTATTCATACGCGAAATTTAATCGTAATTAACGAGGGCCAAAGGTATCGTTTTTTTACAAATTTCGGCTGTATTTACCCCCTACCTGGTAAAGGGTATTGGAAATTTCCCCTAAACTGCAATATTTGACCGCTTCCATTAAAACGGCAAATATATTGTCATTTTGAAGGGCTGCTTTTTGGAGCTTTTTTAGATAAGGAGCACTTAAGGACTGGTTCCTTTTTTGGAAATTAGCCAGGTTTTTAATTTGTCCATTTTGTTCTATGGAGGAGGATCTAAAGATGGCTTGTTGGTCGGCATTATTTTTTTGATGCGGTTGTACAAAACTATTCACCCCAATAATGGGTATTTCTCCCGTATGCTTTTTAGTTTCATAATGCAAACTTTCTTCCTGAATTTTTGTACGCTGATACATTCTTTCCATCGCACCCAAAACTCCTCCTCTAATATTTATTCTTTCAAATTCTTGCATCACTGCTTCTTCCACTAAATCGGTTAATTCAGTAATCAAGAAACTTCCTTGCTGAAAGTTCTCCACCTTGGTAGTACCCAATTCTTTATTAATAATTAATTGTATGGCTAAAGCGCGTCTTACACTTTCTTCAGTGGGCGTTGTAATGGCTTCGTCATAAGCATTGGTATGTAAACTATTGCATTGGTCGTAAATGGCATACAATGCTTGAAGCGTGGTTCTAATATCATTAAAGTCTATTTCTTGCGCATGCAAACTTCTTCCACTGGTTTGGATATGGTACTTTAATTTTTGAGAACGCTCATTGGCATGATATTTATGCTTCATGGTATTGGCCCAAATTCTTCTAGCCACCCTTCCAATGACAGCATATTCGGGATCCATTCCATTGCTAAAGAAAAAACTTAGGTTAGGTATGAAATCATCAATGGCTATACCTCTATTCATAAAATATTCTACATAAGTAAACCCATTAGCCAAAGTAAAGGCCAACTGCGTAATAGGATTGGCCCCTGCTTCTGCAATATGATAACCAGAAATAGATATACTATAAAAATGTTTGACTTTATTTTCAGCAAAATAGGCTTGTACATCGCCCATCATTTTTAAAGCGAAATCGGTAGAAAAAATACAAGTGTTTTGTGCTTGGTCTTCTTTTAAAATATCTGCTTGCAATGTACCCCTCACTTGAGAAAGCACTTCTTGTTTAATTTTCTTATACACCGCAGGCTCCAATACCTGGTCGCCAGAAACACCTAATAATTGAAGGCCTAACCCATTATGCCAGTCTTTAAAATTTAATGATTTGTTTACATTAAAATATTCAGGTGGGGTGGCTCCTTTAAATAAAAGCTTCATTTTTTTATGAACAGCTGGCCATAATTTATTAGCGGTAATATATTTTTCACAAGCCTGGTCTATGGCTGTATTAAAAAACTGTGCCATGAGTATGGGTGCAGGGCCGTTAATAGTCATACTTACAGAAGTACTTGGGCTATTTAAATCAATGCCACTATATAATTTTTTAGCATCGTCAATATTTGCCACATTTACGCCTGCATTACCAATTTTTCCATACACGTCTAATCTTTTTTCTGGATCATGTCCATATAAAGTAACACTATCAAAAGCTGTGGAAAGACGAATGGCATTTTGTCCCTTACTTAAAAAATGAAATCTTGCATTGGTTCTTTCTGGACAACCTTCGCCAGCAAACATTCTAGTAGGATCTTCATTGCCTTGTTTAAACTTAAAAACACCTGCCGTATAAGGAAAATAGCCAGGTAGGTTTTCTTTCAAATGCCAATGCGCAATATCTCCCCAGTCTTTAAAACCAGGTAATTGAATTTTTTGAATAATGGTTCCTGATGGCGTTTCGAAACTTAGTGCTTGTTTTAGTTTTTTTCCTTTTTGATCTATTTCTAAAAAAGGCTTTTTATAAGCCGCCGCTTTTGAAGGCCAATCCAGTATTAACTGCTTTACTTCCTTGTCAATACTTTGTTCAATGAGTTGATTGGCTTTCAGTATTTTTTTATCATCTTTTAATGTAGCGTCTTTTAATACTTCTTGAAAGCAGTACCATTTGGAAACGATATTTTTTTGTTCCTCAATCCATTGATTATTTTTTTGAATGGTAGTTACAATCTCGCCTAAATACTGAGTTCTTTTATTGGGAATAGTGGGCGCTGTTATTTCATTTTCATTATACTTAGGCTCCCATGGAAGCAGGTTCCATTTTATAGTATGTGTTTGATAAACAATAGCTGCTAGTGCATTGTACATGGCTTGCATACCAGGGTCACTGAAATGTGAGGCAATAGTTCCAAAAACAGGAAGCGTATTTTTTTGATCTTCCCATATGTGATGAGAACGGCGATATTGTTTACGCACATCTCTGACTGCATCTAAACCTCCTGCTCTATCAAATTTATTAATGGCAATTAATTTTGCAAAATCAATCATGTTAATTTTTTCCAATTGAGTAGGCGCCCCAAATTCAGGCGTCATTACATAAATGGGAATACTTACATAATCCACAATACTGGCATCATTTTGACCTACACCTGCCGTTTCAATAATAATAGCGTCATAGCCTGCTTCTATTAATAGTTCAATAATGGCATCCATTGAATGGGCAATGGTATTTTTATCAGACCTAGTTGCCAAAGAGCGCATAAAAACATTTGGATGATCAATGGCATTCATACGAATACGATCGCCTAGTAATGCACCTCCTGTTTTTCTTTTGCTGGGGTCTACAGAAATTATTGCAATGGTTTTACTAGGGTTGGCCAATAAAAAATACTGAATGAGCCTATCACAGAGGGTAGACTTTCCAGCCCCTCCGGTTCCAGTGAGCCCAATGATGGGAATATTTGTCTTCTTTTTTGTAGCACTATTTTTTGTAGTACTATTTTTGGAAGTATTTTTCGAGGAAGCAGTTTTAGAGGTATTATTTTGCAAAAGGGTAATAGCTCTACTTATTTGTCGAGGATCAATTTTTTTAGCAAAAGATAATTTAGGTAATTTTTTTTGAGAAAAATCTTTCAATGTATAATCACATAGTTGAATCACTTGTTCAATCATGCCATCAATACCTAATTTCAATCCATCTTCAGGTAAATATATTTTGGAGATGCCTATCTTTTCTAAGTAAGCTGCTTCTTTAGGTAAAATAGTGCCGCCACCACCACCCACAATTTTAATATGCCCATAGCCAGCCTCATTTAATAATTTTCTAACGTAAGTGAAAAATTCAATATGCCCACCCTGATAAGAAGTAATGGCAATACCTTGTACATCTTCTTCAATAGCAGCTGCTGCAATTTCTTGTGCGGAACGATTATGTCCAAAATGAATAATTTCTGCGCCTTTTTCTTGGAGTACACGACGCATAATATTAATGGAGGCATCATGTCCATCGAATAAACTAGTGGAAGTAAGGATACGTATATTATTCATACTATAAAGCTAACAAATGTTAGCAACATGACAAACTAAAACAAATTAAAACAAGCAAAAAAAACTATGCTTTTTTAGTAGCATGCAGTTTGGCAGCTGCAATAAAATGTACGAATAATGGTGCTGGATGTTCTACCGTACTTTTTAATTCCGGATGATATTGAACCCCAATAAAAAATGGATGATTAGGCAATTCTATAATTTCTACAAGACCTAATTCTGGGTTCACCCCACTTGTTACCATTCCATTTTCTTGGAATAATTTCAAGAAGGTATTATTAAATTCATAGCGGTGTCTATGTCTTTCGTTGATACTTGTGGTACCATAAATTTTATAGGCAAGTGTATCTTTCGCAATGGTGCAAGGGTAAGAACCTAAACGCATAGTGCCCCCTTTTATGGTAATTCTTTTTTGATCATCCATCATATCAATAACAGGATGTTCGGTATTCGCATCCATTTCAACAGAGTGCGCTGCTTTTAAATGTAAAACATTACGGGCAAATTCAATAACGGCCATTTGCATTCCTAAACAAATGCCGAAGAAAGGCAAATTATTTTTTCTTGCATAATTAACTGCAATAATTTTTCCTTCAATACCTCTATTGCCAAAACCTGGTGCCACTAATAAACCATGCAGTCCTGCAAATTGTTCATTTACATTCTCATTCGTAATATTTTCACTATGCACATTCACCACATTTACTTTCACTTCATTCATCGCACCTGCATGTATAAAACTTTCTAGTATTGACTTATAAGCATCTTGTAGTTCAATATACTTTCCAATAAGTCCAATATTTACGGTGCTTTTTGGATGTTTTAATTTATCTAAAAATAAATTCCACTTTTTTAAATCGGGCTCTTTGTAATTTTTAATATTTAATTTCTTAAGTACAATTAAGTCTAATTGTTCTTTTTGCATTAACAAAGGCACTTCATAAATAGTACTAGCATCTAAAGATTCTATTACATTGCCAGCTTTTACATTACAGAATAAAGCAATTTTATTTTTGATATCATCATTCAAGGGATGTTCTGTTCTACAAACAATCACATCGGGATGTACCCCTGTTTCACTTAACATTCTCACACTATGTTGAGTAGGCTTTGTTTTTAATTCTTTTGCTGCACTTAAATAAGGAATTAAGGTTAAATGCACAACCATCACATCTTCTTCAGGTAATTCCCATTGAATTTGACGAACGGTTTCAATAAAGGGGGTACTCTCAATATCACCCACTGTTCCACCAATTTCAGTAATGACAATATCAAATTTACCATCAGTACCCAACAATAACATACGACGCTTAATTTCATCGGTAATATGCGGTACGACTTGTACTGTTTTACCTAAAAATTCACCGGCTCTTTCTTTATTAATAACGGTTTGATAAATTCTTCCCGTAGTTACATTGTTTGCTTGTGAAGTAGGCGTGCTTAAAAAACGCTCATAGTGTCCTAAATCTAAATCGGTTTCTGCTCCATCTTCTGTTACATAACACTCTCCATGCTCATAGGGGTTCAAAGTACCTGGGTCCACATTAATATAGGGATCAAATTTTTGTATGGTAGTCGTAAAACCTCTGGCTTGCAATAATTTTGCCAAAGAAGCGGCAATAATGCCCTTGCCTAAACTACTCGTTACTCCTCCCGTTACAAATACATACTTTGCCATACTATTATTAGTTCATTTTTTGAAAATAGGATTTACCCAATAGGAATATTCTATTGTGTAGAAACCAATTTCAAAATGGTTAATTTACTTTTTTGGACCTATCTTTATTTGGAAAAATTCTTAGAGGTCGTACAAAACTACGCCAAAAAAGGGGGGCAACAAAATCATAGCTAAGGCTCAACAATAAATGTTTATAACTGTTATATAAAAGTGAACATCTTCAATTAAAATAAATAAAAATCAATGAAAAAAGCCATTTATGTCCTTTTTAGTGTCCTTTTGACAGCTAGTTTAATTAGCTGGAATTGGACAAAAACCCAACACCCTACTGTAGAAAAAGCGGAAGTAATTGAGTGTTTGAATATGGAAACACAACAAGCCTATCAATTAGAGGCTGGTACACCCGCTTTTGCTGGCATGCACCCCTCACCAATGGTAGTGAATCCAGAAAACCTACTTGGGAAAATGATGTCTTTTGATGCTGCCGATGGTAAGCAGGCCAATGCTTATTTTATTGCTGCTAAAAAGAAATCCAATAAATATTTAATTGTGATTCAAGAATGGTGGGGTTTAAATGACAATGTGAAAATGGAAGCAGATAAATATTATACTGACTTAGGAGATGTGAATGTAATTGCTGTAGATATGTATGATGGTAAAGTAGCTGCTACTCCAGATAGTGCTATGAAATTAATGCGCGGTACGGATATGGGAAGAATGACTGCCATTATGCAAGGGGCTATTAAATATGCAGGTAGTAAAGCATCTATATATAGTGTGGGTTGGTGCTTCGGCGGCATGTGGAGTTTACAAACTGCCATACTTGCTGGACCACAAGCAAAAGGCTCAGTAATGTATTATGGTAGACCAGAAACCAATATGGAAAAATTAAAATCTATTCAGTGCGATATCATTGGATTTTTTGGCAACTTAGATCAAAGCCCTTCTCCCACCATGGTGAATGATTTTGAAAAGAACATGAAAGAAGCAGGTAAGAATTTAGCAGTGAACAGGTATCAAGCAGGTCATGGTTTTGCGAATCCAAGTAATCCTAGTTATAATGCTGCTGCTAAAGAAGATGCATATGCAAAAGCGATTGCATTTTTGAAAGCACACTAAATAATCGTAAGTAAACTAAATAATTTTCAACGCCTCCCTGGCAGGCAGCCAAAGTACGGCTTTTGAAAACTAATTAGTTTACTTTACTTATATATCATCCCAATAAAAAAGCAACGCCTCCC
>JABMML010000251.1 GCA_013205585.1 Chitinophagaceae bacterium
ACTACCTATGCAAGATAGAATTCTCAATAAAGCCCGCGAATTGATGTTCCAAGCTGGGGTCAAACATGTTACCATGGATGACTTGGCTACTCAGTTGGGCATAAGCAAAAAAACCATTTACCAGTATTTTAAAGATAAAGATGCCTTAGTAAGCTCGGTGGTGGAATTTGAACTAGCCAACCATGCCTTATTATGTAATCAAAGCACCCAAGCTGCCGATAATGCGGTGCATGAAATATTCCTACTAATGTCTGTGATTCAGGAGATGTTTAATAGAATGAACCCCCTTGCTTTATTTGAGATTGAAAAATATTATCCATTGGCTTTTGATAAAATTAAAAAACACAAGGAGGATATTATTTTTTCTATGATAAGCGCCAATTTAGAAAAAGGCATTGCAGAGGGTTTATACAGAAAAGATGTAGATATAACCATTCTTTCAAAATACAGATTAGAAACAAGTTTGATTCCATTTAATATACATGTTTTTCATCCTAGCAAGTTTGATTTACTAAAAGTGAATTTACAAATTATTGAACACTTTGTTTACGGTGTAGCTACTTTAGAAGGTCATAAATTAATGGATGCCTATAAACTAAGTAATCATACTAAGTAATCATAATTCATAATAGTTACATAAAGATTAGTTCTATAATAAATCACATAAAAATTTAAGTTAATAAATAAAATGAAATATCTATCCCTCCTATTAGTTGTTCTTGTACAAAGTCAGCTAATTAGTGCGCAAACAGAAATTAAACCCTTACATTCCTTTTCTTTGAATGATTGTGTGGCCTTTGCGCAAAAAAATAATGTACAAGTTAAAAACTCTTTATTAGCCATTGACGTACAAGTACAAACCAATAGAGAAATTGCAGCAGCAGCCTTCCCTACCATTGGAACCAATCTAAGTGGTACCGATTATTTAAAAATACCTACCTCATTACTTCCCGCACAAATATTTGGTGGTACAGCGGGTACCTTTATTCCAGTTCAATTTGGGACTAAGTTCAATGCCAACTATGGTGCTAATTTTCAACAATTACTTTTTGATGGTCAAGTTTTTGTTGGCTTACAAGCACGCGCCACTTCTTTAGACATGCAAAGAAAAAATGCAGCAGTTACTGAAGAAGCCATAAAGGTAAATATTTATAAAATATACTATCAGTTATCGGCAAGCAAAACACAATTAAATATTTTAGATGCCAATATTGAGCGTCTAAACAAACTAGCTAAGGATGCGCAAATCATGTACAATAACGGCTTTGCGGAGAAATTAGACGTAGATAAAGTAAGTGTTCAATTAAACAATTTACAAACCGAAAAAATTAAAGCAGGTAATGCAGTAGCCATTGGTTATATGGGTTTAAAAATGTTAATGGGTATGCCAGTGAAAGACAGCCTTGAATTGACTGATGTAATAAATGAGCAAAGCTTAAGCACGGATGTATTAGTAGAAAACGATTTTGAGTATGGCGTAAGAAAAGATTATCAATATGTAAATGCTGTAAGAAAATTAGCAACCTACAATGTCAAGCGTTACCAATTGAGTTATTTACCCACTGTAAGTATGTCTGGCGTTTATTCTAAAAACGCACTAAGAACGACTTTTGATTTTTTTGAAGGAGGTAATTGGTTTCCAACCTCGTTTGTAAGCTTAAATGTGAATTTACCTTTATTTAATGGTTTTGCTAGAGAGGCTAGAGTGAAAAGAACAAAGATTGAATTAAAGCAAATAGAAAATCAGATAGTTGCCTTAAAAAATAATATTGACAACGAAATCACACAGGCGAAATTAAATTATTTGTCTTCGGTGGCTACTGTATCATTTCAAAAAAAGAATATGCAATTAGCTGAAAATGTATATCAACAAACTAAAAAGAAATTTGAAACAGGTACAGGTTCTAATACTGAAATTTCTGCTGCACAAGCCGACTTAGTAAGTGCTCAAAATAATTTCATGAATGCTTTATACACGGCTTTAATTTCAAAAGTAGATTTATTAAAATCAACAGGAAAATTATAAAACCCTCATCAATACATTAATATTAAAATAACAATAATGAAAAATATCTCTACAGTCTTAGCAAGTACTTTAATTTTATTCTCCATCGCCTGCGGTGGTGGTAGTAGCTTAGAAAAGCAGAAAGCAAGTTTAGCTTCCTTAAAAAAAGAAAGCCTTAGTTTAAATGCAAAAATTGCTTCGCTTGAAAAAGAAATTGCCAATGCTGGTGGTGCAGAAGCCGCAAAGGCAATACTAGTAGCAATAACTCCTTTAGCCACACAGGATTTTACCCATTATATAGAGCTACAAGGAAAGGTAGAATCTGAAAGTGTTTCTTTTGTAACACCTCGTGCAGGTGGAGGACAAGTAAAAGGTTTATTTGTAAAAAGAGGCGACAATGTTAGAAAAGGTCAGTTAATACTACAATTAGACAATAGCTTGATTAAACAAAGTGCCGCTGCCGCTAGTCAAAATATTGAAACTATAAAATCACAGGCCGCATTAGCTAAAATGGTGTATGAGAAACAAAAGAATTTATGGGAACAAAATATTGGCAGTGAAATGCAATTATTAACTGCTAAAACGAATGCAGATGCCTCAGCTAGTCAATTAAAAGCAGCAACAGAACAATTAGGTATGGTGCGTGATCAACTAGCTTATACAACTGTGTATAGCGACGTGGACGGTGTGGCAGAGGAAGTAAATGTAAAAGTGGGCGAACTATTTATGGGCCCTGGTCAAATAAAAATTGTGAATACTGCTCGTTTAAAATTAACGACAATGGTTCCTGAGAATTATGTAGGTAAAGTAAAAGTAGGTACTGAAACAAGTTTAAACTTTCCAGATATTCAAAAAATAATTGATGCTAAAGTATCGGTGGTAGGTAATGTCATTGACCCATTAAGCAGAAGTTTTTATATAGAAGCTAAATTACCCGTTGATAAAAATTTCCGTCCGAACCAATTAGTGCAAGTAAAAATTAAAGACTACGAAAAAAAGAATGCGATTAGTGCTCCTATTAATTTATTACAAAACGATGAAAAAGGTAAATTCATTTATGTAGCTGTAATGGAAAATGGAAAATTACTGGCGCGTAAAAAAGCAGTAATAGTGGGTCAGTACTATGGTAATAATATTGAAATTTTAGCTGGCTTAGTAGCTGGTGATAATGTTATTTCGGAGGGATACCAGACCCTATTTGATGGCCAAAACATTACCACTTCAGATAAATAATTAAAAAAATAAAGCTCAATAGATTCTTATGTCGACATTAAAAAATATAAAAGAAAAGTTTAAGGAGTTTAAGCCCACATCATGGGCTATTACCAATAAGACCACTATTTATTTAGTGATGTTGTTTCTTAGCCTTGGGGGTATTTATCAATTCCTTACACTTCCTAAAGAAAACTTCCCTGAAGTTGTCATTCCTAATATATTCGTACAAACGGTATATGTAGGTAACTCCCCTAAGGATATAGAAAATTTAGTAACGCGCCCGCTTGAAAAACAAATCAAGAGTATTAGCGGTGTAAAAATTAGCAAATTCACTTCTACTTCTCAACAAGACTTTTCAGCTATTACAGTTGAGTTTAGCACAGATGTAAAACCAGAAATTGCTTTACAAAAAGTGAAAGATGCGGTGGACAAAGCCAAGTCGGACCTGCCTAATGATTTAACACAAGAGCCTAGGGTCATTGAATTAAATATTAGTGACATGCCTATTATGTATGTGAACATTAGCGGTAATTATAGCCCCGTTCAATTAAAAAAATATGCAGACGATTTAAAAGATAAATTAGAAAGCATTTCACAAATTAATAGAATTGATTTAGTGGGTGCTCCAGAAAGAGAATTTCAAATTAATGTAGATAATTATAGAATGCAAAGCTCGGGCATCACTTTTGATGATATTAGCGCTGCTATTCAAAGAGAAAACCTTGACTTATCGGGTGGTTTATTAGAAGTAGGTACGATGAACCGTAACCTGCAGTTAAAGGGTCAATTAAAAAATGCAAATGATATTGCCAATATTATTGTGCGCAATTCAAATGGAGCTCCTATTTATTTAAGAGATGTGGCTTCTATTAAAGATACAGTGAAGAACAATGAAAGCTACGCACGATTAAATGGTAAGAATGTACTTACTCTAAACATTGTTAAGCGTAATGGCGAAAACTTAATTTACACTACCGATGCAGTGAAGAAAATTGTTGAAGAAACAATCGCCAATGATTTACCGAAAGATGTAAAATTGGTTATTTCAGGGGACCAGAGTATTAGAACTAAAAGTTCATTTACAGATTTAGTGAACTCCATTGTTATTGGATTTATATTAGTATTAGTGGTACTTATGTTTTTTATGGGGGTGACCAATGCCTTCTTTGTGGCCTTATCAGTACCCTTGAGTATGTTTGTGGCCTTTGTATTGTTACCTGCTGGTGACGTATTAGTGGGCTCGCATATTACTTTAAACTTCATGGTTTTATTTGCCCTCTTATTTGGACTAGGCATTATTGTAGATGATGCCATTGTGGTTATTGAAAATACACACCGAATTTTTGTGCAAGGCAAAGGAAAATTAACAGCTACTACTTCCGCTAAAATGGCGGCAGGTGAAGTTTTTGTTCCTGTATTAGCAGGTACCATTACTACCTTAGCACCTTTCTTCCCTTTATTATTCTGGCCTGGCATTATTGGTAAGTTTATGATTTACC
Source organism: Chitinophagaceae bacterium (assembly GCA_013205585.1). GTDB lineage: Bacteria > Bacteroidota > Bacteroidia > Chitinophagales > Chitinophagaceae > Sediminibacterium. The sequence goes on from JABMML010000251.1 coordinate 4,720, forward strand.
TACCGGCTATGTTAATATTTACTTTAGCGGCATCACTGGTAGTGGCCTTTATCATGAACCCTGTATTTGCAGTAGACTTCATGAACCATGAAGAAGTAAAATCAGACGAGCCTAAATCGGCTATGTTTAAGAAAAAAGGTTTCTGGATACCTATTGCAATAGGTATTTTATTAGACTTGATGGGCTTTACTTTTTTAGGCAACTTATTAATCTTCTTTATGATTTTAGTGGTGGCCAATAAATATTTTATTGCCGATTTAATTGAGAAATTTCAAACCCGTACCCTTCCTAAATTAATGGAGGCCTATGAAAGAATCTTACGTCGTGCTTTAAATGGTTGGAGACCGGTTAAATTATTAATAGGCACTTTTGTATTATTAATATTCTCTTTCGTGTTTTTTGGTATTAATATTAGTACAGGTAGAGTGGGTATTGAATTTTTCCCAAAGGGAGATCCTAACCAAGTGTATGTATATTTAAAATTACCAGTGGGTACTAAAGTAAACTTTACCGATTCTATTACTAAACTAGTAGAACAAAAAGTAGCCAAGGCTTTGGAAATGGACAATAATAAAAAGAATCCGCTAGTGGAAAGTATTATTAGTAATGTGGCGGTGGGTGCAGGAGATCCTATGCGTGGTGATAGAAGTGCAAGGTCTGAATTAGGACGTGTACAAATTAACTTTGTAGAATATGAAAAGCGCCATGGTAAATCAACAGAACCTTATTTAGATGCTATACGCGCCGAAATGAAAGGTATTCCTGGTGCTGAATTTACGGTTACACAAGAATCAAACGGCCCTCCCACCGAGCCTCCAGTGAATATAGAAATTCAAGGAGATGATTTTGATAAATTAGTGAAAACGGCCGTGGGTTTAAAAAATTATTTAGACGCTGCGCAAATTCCAGGTGTTGATGGATTAAAGATGGACGTAGATTTAGTAAACCCAGAATTAACCTTAACCATTGATAGAGACCGTGCTTTAATTGCAGGGGTAAGTAGTGCACAGGTAGGTATGCAAATTCGTACGGCCTTATTTGGTAAAGAAGTTTCTAAAATTAAAGATGGCAAGGATGAATATAAGATTCAATTAAGAAACGAAGAATTACAAAGAAATAATTTAGTAGATCTTTTAAATATGCGTTTATCTTTTAGAGATATGGCAGCTGGAGGTATGGTAAAAAATATTCCTATCAGCTCACTAGTGAAAGTAGAACCTACGAATACTTTTGGAAGCATTAATAGAAAAAATCAAAAAAGGTTAATTCAATTAAGATCGAATGTTCAAACAGACCAAGGTTATAACCCAACTGCAGTGAACGCTGTCATTGCTCAATACATTGGTAACTTTAAAGGTATTTCTGAAGGCGTCACGGTTAAGCAAACTGGTGAGAACGAACAACAATTAGAAACAGTGGCTTTTTTAGGTAAGGCCTTGGTGATTGCTTTAATGTTAATATTATTTACGCTTGTATTACAATTCAACTCTATTTCTAAATCGGTGATTATTTTAACAGAAATTTTATTTAGTATTATAGGTGTGCTTTTAGGCTTCGCTATATTTGGAATGAAGGTTTCAGGTGTAATGACAGGTTTAGGTATTGTAGGACTTGCAGGTATTGTGGTGAAAAATGGAATACTAGTAATTGAATTTGCCGATGAGTTAAGATCAAGAGGATATAAAACAAGAGAGGCCGTGATTCAAGCAGGAAGGACAAGAATTATTCCAGTACTATTAACAGCCCTTGCGGCTATTCTAGGTTTCTTACCTATTGCCATTGGTTTTAATATCAACTTCGTGACTTTATTTAGCGAGTTAAACCCGCACATTTTCTTTGGGGGTGATAACGTTGCATTCTGGAAGCCATTAAGTTGGACCATTATTTATGGATTGGCCTTTGCCTTTTTCATGACTTTATTTATTGTACCTGCTATGTATATTATTGCTGAGCGTTTACGCCGCCCCATGCGCCGTCATTTTGGTGGCAAGTGGATTAGCATTTTAGGCATTCCTCCATTAACCTTTATTTTTATTCCTTTAATGTTTATTACTACATTTATACATAGAAGGAATCAAAAAAGAAGAATAGCAAATAATAATGCGGGTGGAGATAAAACAATAAACGGTTCTTGGTATTAAATTTATTGGTATTAATTAATTGAATTTATAAAACAAGCAAAATGAAAAAAAATATAGTGGCTAACTTAATGATGGTTGTCCTCTTATCTTTTTTTCATTTTGCTTGTTCTTTTGGTACAACTAAGCCGGCTATATCGGTAACTCAACAAAATGTTGGAAGCTTTGAAGGAAAGCCTGTAACTGAGTATACTTTAACCAATGCAAATGGTATGCAAATGGGTATAATTAATTACGGAGGTATACTTACTAAAATAATTACCCAGGCCAAGGATGGCAGCTATGGAGATGTACTTACTGGTTATGAAAAATTTGATGGTTATTTACAAAAAGGCAACCCTTATTTTGGTGCATTAATAGGTAGATACGCCAATAGATTAGCAAAAGGAACTTATACTATTGAAGGAGTTCAGTACAATGCCGCCTTAAATAACAATGGTCAATCATTACATGGTGGCTTAAAAGGTTTTGATAAAGTTATATGGGAAGCGACTGCATTAGCTGGTGATAGTAGTATACAATTAGTATATCTAAGTAAGGATGGTGAGGAAGGTTATCCGGGAAATTTAAAAGTAGAAGTAGTGTATACATTAACTGCAAATAATGCAATTAAAATAGAATACACTGCAAGCACCGATAAAACCACGGTGATTAATTTAACCAATCATGCTTACTTTAATTTAAGCGCAGGAAAGTCGCCCACTATTTATGATCATGTTTTAGAAATTAAAGCAGATAAATATACGCC
>JABMML010000003.1 GCA_013205585.1 Chitinophagaceae bacterium
ACCCTAAAAAGTAAAAAACAACCCAAAATTAGCGAGGAGAATTTAAACCCCGATAAAGAAGCAGATGTATCGGTGACCGAAATGGTGAAAGATGAAAGAACTTCCAAGAGTATGGGTGGAATTAGTTTATTAATGACCTTATTTCTTTTTGTGGCTTTCACTTCCTATTTATTTACTTGGCAGGACGACCAAGATATGGTTCAATTATGGCGCACGCATTTATTTTCTATCAACGATTTAAAAGTAAATAATTTAATGGGCTATATAGGTGCCTTTGTTGCCTATCAAGTAATTTTCAATGGTTTTGGTTTAGCCGCTTATTTATTTTGTTCTTTCTTTTTTGTTTTAGGGGTGAATTTATTTTTTACTAAAACTATTTTTAGTTTATGGCGCAATATTAGGTATGTGATTTTGGGCTTGCTTGTTATAAGTACTTGCTTAGCCTTTGTTACAGCAGGTGCTCATTTTTCATGGGGAGGAGCGCTAGGGGAATACAGCAGTAGTTGGTTAATAAAATGGGTGGGAAGTTTTGGAACCGGGGCTTTATTGCTAGTTGCGGGCTTTAGTTATTTTATTTGGAGGTTTAATCCCATTTTCAATGTACCAAGTTTTAATTTTCTAGTGCCGAAGAAAAAAGATCCGACATACGAAGGCGATGATATTGTAGATACAGATGAAACCGCAGTAAAACAAGAATGGGATTTGAACGCAGCAGAGGAGCCGCAAGCATTAGCTGCAGCATTAACTCCTACACTCATAGATACAGACGAGCCCGCCATAGTAAATGAAGTTATTGAAACGCCTGCGCCTGCTGTTGAAAAAATAAATATTGAAGATTTTAACGGAGAATTATTAGAAGACCTTGATTTAGAAATTAAACCCGTCGCTAAAGAAGTCATTGTGCCGGTGGGAAGTATTGGTACTGCCTATGATGCCACTTTGGATTTAAAAAATTATAAGTATCCTACTATTAATTTATTGGAAACCCATGGTAGTGAAAAAATTGTACAAGACCCTGAAGAATTAGAGACGCATAAAAATCAAATTATTGCGACACTAAAAAATTATGATATTGCCATTCAGCGAATAGCCGCTACAGTAGGGCCTACTGTGACTTTATATGAAATTGTGCCAGCACCAGGTGTGCGTATTAGTAGAATTAAAAATTTAGAAGATGATATTGCTTTAAGTTTGGCTGCATTGGGTATTCGTATTATTGCACCTATTCCTGGAAAAGGAACCATTGGTATTGAAGTGCCTAATATTAGAAAGTCGGTGGTGAGTATGAAAACATTACTTGCCAGTGAGAAATTCCAAAATAGTAAGTTCTCTTTACCTATTGCTATTGGTAAAAAAATTGATAATGAAAACTTTATTGTTGACTTAGCCAGTATGCCTCACTTATTAATGGCAGGGGCAACGGGTCAAGGAAAGTCGGTGGGCTTGAATGCTATATTGGTTTCATTATTATATAAGAAACATCCTTCGCAATTAAAATTTGTTTTAGTAGATCCTAAGAAAGTGGAATTAAGTTTATACCGTGTCATAGAAAAACATTTCTTAGCAAAACTACCTGGAGAACAAGATGCGATTATTACAGATACTAAAAAAGTAATCAATACACTGAATGCTTTATGTATTGAGATGGATAACAGATACGATTTATTAAAAGAAGCAGGTTGTAGAAATATTAAAGAGTACAATGATAAATTCACGGCCCGTCGTTTGAATCCAGAAAAAGGACATCAGTTTTTACCTTTTATTGTTTTAGTAGTGGATGAGTTTGCCGATTTAATAATGACTGCAGGTAAAGAAGTGGAAATGCCTATTGCACGTTTAGCGCAGTTAGCAAGAGCGGTAGGGATACATTTAATTATTGCCACCCAGAGACCAAGTGTGAATATTATTACAGGAACCATTAAAGCGAATTTCCCTGCGCGTATTGCTTTTAAAGTATCCAGTAAAATTGATAGCAGAACTATTTTAGATGCAGGAGGTGCCGAGCAATTAATTGGTAAAGGAGATATGCTGGTAAGTTATAATGGAGAAATTACGCGTTTGCAATGTGCTTTCGTAGATACCCCAGAAGTAGACCGCGTTTGTTCTTTTATTGCCGATCAGAAAGGGTATCCTCAAGCATTTTTATTACCAGAGTATGTGGATGAAAAAGAGATGGATGCGGGCAATTTTGATTCTGGCGCAAGAGATGTTTTATTTGAAGAGGCAGCCAGACTTATTGTAAGTGCTCAAATGGGTTCCACTTCCTTAATACAACGTAGAATGAAATTGGGCTATAACAGAGCCGGCAGGGTAATGGATCAATTAGAGTCGGCAGGACTGGTGGGTCCAAGCCAGGGTTCTAAGCCTAGAGAGGTTTTATACAAGACGGAAGCCGATTTAAATACCTTTTTAAAGAATCTCGACTAATAGCAATTTTGTTATGCCCGCTGGCCTTAGTTGTTTGTTTCTAACCTTAGTCCTTTGTTTAAAAATTAGCTTAAAATTATTATTTACTTAAGCAACCATTCTTTATTTTTGTCAAAACTATGATGTTTAAATAAGTAGCTTACTATGAGAATCCCCTTCATTCTTCTCGCATTTTTTGCCTGTTTATCGACATTTGCCCAAAAAGACCCATCCGCTAAGGCTATTTTAGACCAAATTGGAGCAAAGGTGAAGGATTCCAAGGGTATACTAGTAAGTATACAAATGGTTTCCAAAAATAGTCAGGGTAAGGCAATGGGCACCAAGCAGATAAACCTAAAGATGAAGGCAGATAAGTATTATCTAAAACAAGGGTTGATGGAAATACTTTGTGATGGTGCAATCATTTACAATTTTGACGGGGTAAATACCATTTCAAAGTCCAGTGTAGCGGAGTCGGATCAAACCCTAAGTCCACAAAAATTATTAGCAGGTAACTACGATAAAGAATTCAATTACAGGCTTTTAGGTCAAACATCTTCGAATGCTACCATTGAGCTAATTCCCCTAGATAAGCGTAAGAGTTTTCAAAAAGTAACCCTAGTGGTTGACAAGATAAAATCGGCACTTTCTTCGGCCTCCATATTGGATAAAAGTAATAATAGTACCCTTGTAAAAGTGTTGTCCATCAATTATAAAGCTGTTTTAGCCGATAATTTATTCCTATTTAATAGGGCAAAATACCCAAAAAACGTGGAAATTTTTGATTGATTTATGTCTTTTTACACGTATCTTCGCAGCCGAAATAAAAAATAAAACCGTAGTTAAAAGTTAACTACAAAAAAAGAAGTTTTACAATGGCTATATTAACATCAGAAAAGAAAGCAAACATTTTTGCTGAATTTGGCGGAAAAGCAACTAACACAGGTTCGATTGAAGGACAAGTTGCTTTATTGACCGAGCGTATTGCGCACATTTCAGGTCACCTGAAAGCAAACCACAAAGACCATTCAACTCAAAGAGGGTTAATGCAATTAGTGGGTCAGCGTAAGCGTTTATTGGTTTATTTACAAAAACATAACCTAATTGGTTACCGCGCTCTAATTGAAAAATTAGGCTTGAGAAAATAATCAACAAAAACAAATTATAGGCTGTCCCAACTGTACAACACGGTTGGGATTAGTCGTTTATATACTATCGATTCTATAAAAGAAAAGATTTAAAAAAATTAAAATGATAACACAACCTAAATCAGTCAAGTTTGAAATAAATCCAGGGCAAGAGGTATTTATTGAAACAGGTAAATTAGCACGTCAAGCAGACGGCGCAGTTACGGTTAGACAAGGCAATTGTATTTTACTCGCCACCGTTGTTGCCAATAAGGACCCTAAAGAAGGACAAGACTTTTTCCCTTTAAGCGTAGACTACCAAGAAAAATTTGCATCAGCAGGTCGTATTCCTGGTTCTTTCTTCAAAAGAGAAGCGCGTTTAAACGATTATGAAATATTAACCAGCCGTTTAATTGACCGTGCACTCCGTCCTTTATTCCCAGAAGATTATTTATGTGATGTACAAGTATTAATCTCTTTGATATCAAGTGATGTAAATGTAATGCCCGATTCATTAGCTTGTTTAGCTGCATCAGCTGCATTAGCCGTTTCAAATATTCCTATTAAAGAAATTATTTCTGAAGTACGTATTGGTCGTATAAATGGAGAATTTATTATTAATCCTTCTAAAGCGCAATTAGCTATTTCTGATTTTGAATTTTTGATTGCTGCTACTGATAAGAATTTGATGATGGTAGAAGGAGAGGCAAAAGAATGTTCTGAAGAAGAATTAGTTCAATGTTTAGAAATTGCCCATGAAGCCATTCGCAAACAAATTAAAGCACAAGCGGAGTTAAGAAAAGTAGTAGGTATTACTGAACTGCGTGATTATAAAAAACCAGAACAAGATATTACTATTAAGGACAAAGTATACGCATTTGCAAAAGCGAAAGTAACTGCCATTGCTGAAATGGGTTCTGCTAAGCATGAGAGAAGCGATGCCTTTACTGCATTGAAAAAAGAAATTATTGAACATTTAGGCACTGAAATTACCGACTTGCAAAAGAAATTAGCAGGTAAGTATTACGAGGACTTAAAATGGGAATTAGTAAGAGATATGATGGTGGACAAACGTATTCGTTTAGATGGTCGTAAGTTAGATCAAGTGCGTCCATTAGCCATGGAAGTAGATCCACTTCCTACTCCACATGGTTCTTCTTTATTTACAAGAGGAGAAACGCAATCTTTAACAACAGTTACCTTAGGTACCAAGTTGGATGAGTTAATGCAAGAGACAGCAGCAAGTGCTGAATACACTAAATTTTTCTTACACTATAATTTTCCTCCTTTCTCTACAGGAGAAGTAAAGATGATGCGTGGTGTAGGTCGTCGTGAAGTAGGTCATGGTAATTTAGCCATGCGTTCTTTAAAACAAATGTTGCCAGACACCACTACTTTCCCATACACATTAAGAGTTGTTTCAGATGTATTAGAATCTAATGGTTCTTCTTCTATGGCAACAGTTTGTGCGGGTTCATTAGCGCTAATGGATGCAGGTGTGCCCATGCCTAAGCACGTGAGTGGTGTGGCCATGGGATTAATTTCAAGAGAAGATGGTAAGTATGCTATTTTAACAGATATCCTAGGAGATGAAGATCATTTAGGAGATATGGATTTTAAAGTAACAGGTACACGTGACGGAATTTGCGGTGTACAAATGGATATTAAAGTAGACGGTTTAAGTATGGACATTATGCGTGAAGCATTATCTCAAGCTAAAAAAGGTCGCTTACATATTTTAGATGCCATGTATGAGTGTATGCCAGCTGCGCGTGCCGATGTGAAACCACATGCGCCAAGAATGGTTAAATTAATTATTGATAAAGAATATATTGGAGCCGTAATCGGACCAGGTGGTAAAATTATCCAAGAGATGCAAAGAACAACTGGTGCCACTATTAATATTGAAGAAGTGGGTAACCATGGTGAAGTAAGTATCTTCTCTGCAAATAAAGATAGTTTAGATGCTGCTGTGAAATGGATCAATGGTATTGTAGCCGTTCCAGAAATTGGAGATGAATACGAAGGAGTAGTAAAGGGTGTGAAAGAATTTGGTGCCTTTGTAGAATTCATGCCGGGCAAACAAGGTTTATTACACATTAGTGAAATAAGCTGGAAGCGTTTGGAAACAATGGATGGTATTTTTAACGAAGGAGATGTAGTGAAAGTGAAGTTAGTTGGTTTGGATCCTAAAACAGGCAAGTTCAAATTAAGCCATAAAGCTTTATTACCTCGTCCAGAGCAAGCGCCTCGTGAAGACAGAGGTCCTCAACAAGGTTAATTTTTCTGCGCCTTTTTAACGGCGTAAGTTTTAAATACAATTATTTGAATGCCTTCCCAAATATGGGAGGGCATTTTTTGTAGGTTAAATTTGTTCCATGACATTACTTTTAATTTGTTCCATAATACGCCAATTGAATAAATCCAATACCGAGTCGAGCCTATTATATATTACGATGACTAAATACCTAATCTTCGTCTCTCTCTGTTGAAGTTGGACTCATGCATCAGACGCTCGTTCGCGTCTTCTCGACTCAGATTAGTATTTAATCATCTTACTATTTACCTTTACGGCCTAAGACCGATTAAAAACCTAATTAAAGCTCCCTAAAACAACCTCATGTCTAAAGAATATATACAGATAGCCTTCGATTTTGAAAACCAGGACCAATTTGAGATGCTGGTGGCTCAGCTATCAGCTCTAGGATTTGATGGGTTCAATGAGGAAGAGGCGAGCCAAGGTATCAATGATGGGGTGAAAATGTCTAACAAACTAGGCAAAGGTGCAGGCCATTGCAAAACCTATATATTAAAGGGCGAATTTGAAGCTAATTTATTAGAAAATGAATTAGATATTATATTTAAACAGTTTAGTTTAACTTATTTAAAATCAATAATTAAAGAAGAAAATTGGAATGCTATATGGGAATCTAATTTCGAGCCTGTTAGAGTGGCTAATTTTGTAGGTATTCGAGCTCATTTTCATCCAAGTTTTGACCCTAAAGTTCAACATGAAATTACCATAACTCCCAAAATGAGCTTTGGTACAGGCCATCATGCGACTACTTTCACAGTCATTGAATTAATGGAATCTAT
>JABMML010000252.1 GCA_013205585.1 Chitinophagaceae bacterium
AAAGGGTTTAAGGCCGATCATTTGTATAGTCCTGGAATTAATAATCAAGGCTCATGGGTGTCCATGACTTTTGATCATAAAGGAAGAATGATTGCATCGGATCAATACGGTAATTTATACAGACTGGTTATACCTGCAATAGGTGCAGATACTTCTAAAGAAAAAATTCAAGTAAGTACTATTGAATTACATATACCTGGAGATACAACGCTTGCAAGTCGCAGAATTGGTTACGCGCAAGGCTTGCTCTATGCGTTTAATAGTCTTTATATTGTAATCAATGATGGCGGTGATATTAAAAATACGCGTCGTAGTGGTATTTACCGAATGCAGGATACCGACAACGATGATCAATACGATAAAATTACTTTATTAAAAAGAGTAGAGGGAGATGGAGAGCATGGACCACATAGCATTGTGCTTTCTCCAGATGGTAAATCATTGTATGTAATTGCAGGAAACTTTACCAAAATACCAGAGATGAATAATTATACTGTCACACCTGGTATGGACATGGATAATTTATTGCCTTTAACGCGTGATCCTAATGGACACGACAATACAGTGAATACGCATGGAGGATGGATTGCGCAATTAAATCCTGAAGGAACTAATTTTAATTTAATAAGTGCAGGGTTTAGAAATCCATATGATCTTGCATTTAATGAGTACGGAGATATTTTCACTTTTGATTCAGATATGGAATGGGATTTTGGTTCACCATGGTATCGACCTATTCGTATTTGTCAAGTACCCAGCGGTGGTGAATTTGGATGGCGTCCAGGCACAGATAAATGGTCTCCAGCGAATGCAGATAATCTTCCCCCGCTTTTAAATATTGGACAAGGTTCGCCAACAGCTGTATTCAGTGGTAGCAAATCGCATTTTCCTGAAAAGTATAAACGATCCATTTTTGCATTTGATTGGAGCTTTGGAATCATGTATGCTATTCAACCTATTCCAGAAGGAGCACATTATACAGCCACTGCAGAGGAATTTATTTCTGGGTCACCCTTGCCTTTAACAGATGGCATCATTGGACCAGATGGGGCCATGTATTTTTTAACGGGAGGCAGACGCATTGAATCGGATTTATATAGAGTTTACTTTGAAGACAATAAACAAAATACGGAACCGCTTGCTGTTCCAACATTAACAGAAGCACAACAGCTTCGTAAAAAATTGGAAACCTTTCATTATGCGCCTAATGCGGAAGCTATTAATATCGCATGGCCTGCTTTAAACAATGAGGATAGGTTCATACGCTATGCTGCAAGAATAGCAATGGAGCACCAACCTGCTATAAGTTGGAAGCAAAAACTACTAACCGAAAAAGATCCAGTAATAATATCGCAAGCAGCCATTGCTTTGGCTAGGATGGGAGAAAAAACTGAAAAAGATAATTTATTGAAGGCTTTATGCGCCATTGATTTTTCGAAAATGTCGGAGTCAAAACAATTAGATGCTTTGAGAGCAATTGAATTAATATTAGTACGCCTTGGAAAACCAACGGGCGATTTGAAAAATGAATTAATTGGTGTGCTTGATAAACAATACCCTGCGGCTACTAATAATTTAAACAGGTCACTTAGTAAAATTATGGTTTTCATTGACGCACCCACGGTGGTTGCCAAAACAATGGAACTTATGAAGCTGGCTAAAGACGATCCAAATGATCAAAAAACATTTACAGAATCTACCGACCTTATTCTTAGAAACCCTCAGTACGGATTGGATATTGCTAAAATGTTGGCCAATATACCTCCTCAGCAACAAACCTATTATGCCACTGTGCTTAGTCATGCAAAAATTGGTTGGACACCCGCAGTTCAAGAAACTTATTTTAAATGGTTTTATACAGCCTTTGGATATAAAGGAGGCGTGAGTTTTATAGGCTTTCTTAATTTAATTAGAAAGGACGCTTTAAAAAATGTTTCAAAAAATACATTTGCCTATTACAATACTTTATCAGGGGATTCAATTGTGAATAGAGCCATGATGGGCTTGAAGGAAAATATTAAACAACCTAAAGGGCCAGGAAGAGATTGGGAGGTTGATACTGCTTTAGCCTATATCAAAGACGGATTAACGAATAGAGATTTTGAAAATGGAAAGGCCATGTTCTCTACAACACTTTGTTCTTCATGTCATGCGATGGGAGGTGAAGGCGGTGTATCTGGTCCAAGTCTTACGCAACTTGGAACAAGGTTCTCTTATAAGGATATGCTTACTGCCATCATCGAACCCAATAAAAGTATTTCTGACCAATTTGGGTCAACCGTGTTTTATCTTAAAAAAGGAGGGTCTATTGTTGGAAAATTAATTAGCGAGGATGGCAGTAAGTATGTTATAGCGCAAAACCCATTTGCTATGCAAAACACTAAGGACGTGCTTAAGAAGGACGTGACTCGCACAAGAGTTTCTGAGATATCACCTATGTTGCCTGGCTTAATTAATAGTTTAAATGAAGAAGAGTTAATGGATTTACTTGCTTATTTAAAATCGGGAGCTAATCCTAAGGACAAAATGTTTAGTTCGAAGAAATAAATTTCAATGGTTTATATTAAAACTCCCTCGATAACTCGGGGGAGTTTTTGTTTATACTATGTCTAATAATAGATCAGCGTCAATCTTCAAAACTTTGTGAATTCCTTTTAAAAAAGAAATATCTGCCTTGCGTTTTCCGGTAAGTATTTCTGAAACTTTGGATTTAGCCAAGCCCATCTCTTCTGCTAATTTTGCTTGAGTCATTTTATGTTCAAATAGTTTAAGTTCAACTAATTCAGAAATGGTTTCGGGTTCTTTAAATGGCTTAAGTCCTAAAATATTTTCTTCGTATAATTCTGCAGCCATTGCCATTTTAGATAATTTTGTTGATTCTAACTTCGTAAGCTTGCCTTCTCCTTTGTTCATCAAATTATATATCTCTACCATCATTTCATGGTATTCTTTTTTTGATTTTATATCTATTTTCATTTTATAATTTTTTATATTCAATTTTAGATGCTTCTATTTTATTATATTTTTCATGCGTTCCAATAAATAATATAAACAGCGTTCTTGTTTCAAATATGATCAAAGCGATTAATCGATATTGATTCCCTTTAATATTAAATACATATCTATTATTCCCAACAGCGTCTATTGAATTAAAGCTTCTTTTCAATTCATGAAAATTACTCCAATTCCCATTTTTAACTTTTAGATACCAGTTTAATAAAGCCTCTTTACTTTCTGGATATCCTTCGCCATACTTATTAAGTATGGACTTAGAGATTATGACCATTATTTTCTATTTACAAAGTTAGAATATTATTCTGAATTTTAGATTATTATTCTAATATTAGAATTTACTATTTCTATCAATAGTAAGAGATATATAAATAGGGAATTAGCGTATTTATACTTGATTCAGGGATTGTCGGCTTCATTTCATTCCGCCGACATCCCTAAATGGCGTCCTTACCCAAAGCTTTTCAACGAACCGCTTCGCGTTTAGTTGCCTTTTTTTAC
>JABMML010000253.1 GCA_013205585.1 Chitinophagaceae bacterium
TAATGTATGCACAGTCCAACCTTTAAAAAAAGAATTCTCTCTAAAACCAAAATATAAAATGGAAAAAATTATTGATGCAAATATGCCTCTATAAAACATGCCAATTTGATAAGGAATAGTTTGCGTTACTTTTTTCCAATAGGCATTACTGATGGCAAAACAAAGCGCGCCAATTAAGACAAATAAAATTCCCATTATTAATATTCACAATTTTTCGGCGTTCTTGCAAAAGGAATTACGTCTCTAATATTGGTCATGCCTGTAACAAATTGAATCATTCTTTCAAAACCTAAGCCAAAGCCTGCATGCGGCACGGTTCCAAATCTTCTGGTATCTAAATACCAGCTCATGTCTTCTAAGGGTATATGCATGGCATTCATTCTGGCTTCTAGTTTGTCTAAACGCTCCTCTCTTTGAGATCCACCCACTATCTCGCCAATGCCTGGCGCTAAAATATCCATCGCTGCCACTGTTTCCTTGCCTGGTGCACAGCCATCATTCATACGCATATAAAATGCTTTAATGGCAGCTGGATAACCCCTAACAATGACTGGTTTTTTAAAATGTTGCTCTACTAAATATCTTTCATGCTCACTTTGTAAATCAATTCCCCACTTTACCTCGTATTGGAATTTCTTTTTCTTGTAGTGATTACTATTTAATAAAATATCAATGGCTTCTGTATAAGTAATGCTTTCAAAATTATTATTAACAACTAGCTCTAATTTTTCTCTTAATCCAAGGCCACTTCTTTTTTCAGTAGGTAGTTGCTTTTCTTCTTCCACTAAACGCGCATCTAAAAAATCAATATCATCTGCATTATTTTTTAATGCATAATTAATTAAATATTTAATGAAGGCTTCTGCTAAATTCATATTGTCCTCAATATCATAAAAAGCCATTTCGGGTTCAATCATCCAAAACTCTGCTAAGTGTCTGGTGGTATTTGAATTCTCTGCACGGAAGGTGGGACCAAAAGTATAAATCTCTGAAAAGGCCATGGCGCCTAGCTCTCCTTCGAGTTGACCACTCACCGTTAAGTTGGTTCCTTTACCAAAAAAATCTTGTGAATAATCAATTTCGCCTTTATCATTTTTAGGCGCGCCTTCTAAAGGAAGTGTAGTAACTCTAAACATTTCACCTGCACCTTCTGCATCTGAACTTGTTATAATGGGTGTATGTAAATAAACAAATCCTCTTTCGTTGTAAAACTGATGTGTAGCAAATGCAAGTGCATGTCTTAATCTAAACACTGACCCAAATGTATTAGTACGAAAACGCAAATGCGCCTTCTCTCTTAAAAATTCTAAAGAATGTTTTTTAGGTTGTAAAGGAAATTTTTCTGCATCGCTGTCTCCTAAAATTTCAAGGGTCTTGGCTTTAACTTCAACTGTTTGCCCCTTTCCTAAGCTCTCTACCACGGTACCCACTATTTTTAAAGAGGCGCCGGTAGTAACGCGCTTTAAAATCGCTTCATCAAATTCACCCAGTGTGGCCACAATTTGAATATTGGCATTCGTGCTTCCGTCGTTTAAGGCAATAAACTGATTATTTCTAAAAGTACGCACCCACCCCATTACCACCACTTCGGTCCCTGTGGGTGTGCCCGATAACAATTGCTTTATTTTAATTCTTTGATTGAACATATTTCTGTTTACGAATGGCAAATATAATTGGTTTCAAGGGCCAAATACCCTGTTTTAGGTATAAAAACAGATAAAAAATTGTTTTTTTGTTAAAAAAACTGCTTAATATTGCAGTAGCAACGAGCAAATTGATTCTTTTTAATCTTGATAGCTCGCTACCCCAATTCCCAATATACAATTTACGGTCTCAATTATCTCGACCGAAATTTCAAAAAGCGTTCAATTAAGCCCAAATCTTGATTCGATTTTTAAATAAACCATAGTTCAAAGTGCCAGAAAAAGAAGAAAAACCAAAAAGGGGACGTAAACCCGTTGCAGCTGCTCCGGCCGCAAAAAAAGCAGTAGCCTCTAAAAAAGCCGAGCCTGCGAAAAACAATAGTGAAGACGATAAAGCTTCTAAAATTGCCCAAGCATTGTTTGGCGATGAAAGCGCTGCAAGTAATGTAGCGCCCGATCCAACTATTGAAAGCAATGACGCTGCTCAAGCACCCGCTTCAGCAGATCAAGCCAATGCAGTTGGTGCTCCCAATGGTGGACCGAATGGCGGACCTAACTTACCAGCGCAGCGTTATCCTCAGCCTAAAAAAGAACCTGTATTTAGTGTAGAGTTTGATGGCATTATTGAATCAGAAGGTGTTTTAGAAATGATGCCTGATGGTTATGGTTTTTTACGCTCTTCCGATTACAACTATTTATCTTCTCCCGATGATGTATATGTATCTCCATCTCAAATAAAAGCATTTGGTTTAAAAGTAGGTGATACGGTGCACGGCACTGTTCGTGTTCCTCGTGAGGGTGAAAAATATTTTGCGTTGACAAAGGTGAGTCAAGTCAATGGAAAAAATCCGGATGAAATTCGTGATCGTATTCCTTTTGATTATCTAACGCCTATTTTTCCTTTTGAGAAATTAAATTTATATACATCGGCTACTAATTATAGTACCCGTATTATGGATTTGTTTACACCTATTGGAA
>JABMML010000254.1 GCA_013205585.1 Chitinophagaceae bacterium
AATGGCTATATCAAAACTTCTTTGAAAAACACCAATCAAATTAGCTTTAGCTTTCCCGATAATGTAGATACAAGCAACTATATCCAAAAAGGCTATACCGATATTTTAATTTTACCTCAGTTTGAAAAAGGTACAAAGTCGGATTACATACTAAGATCTCAAAAATCGATGGGCTTAATGCTACAAGAAAGTATAAGCAGCAGAATTAATAGCGCCATAGAGGATCAAATGTTACAAGATGCGGGCATTCAACAAAACATTTTGGATTCTATACACAAAGCCTCACAAGTAGCTGAATTAAAAGCCTATGAGGACAAAGGTAGTTCTAGTAAAGAAAGTAATGCAGGCCTAGCCATGGGTATTGGTTATGCTAGTGGCTTACTTATATATATGACAATGTTTATTTATGGCGCCATGGTAATGCGAGGAGTGATGGAAGAAAAGACCAACCGTATTGCAGAAGTTATTATTAGTAGTGTGAAGCCTTTTGAATTAATGATGGGTAAAATTATTGGTATTGGCGCTGTGGGCTTGACTCAGTTTTTATTATGGATTATTTTAATTATTAGTTTAACCAGTGTGGCCACGGGCTTTCTGCCTGACGATATACAAAATCAGGTAAGTAGTTTACAACAAAGCAATGGACAAATGGCAGGTGGTATGATGCAAGCAAGTGAATCAGCCCAAAAAATTTATGATTTTCAACATACAATGGCTACCGCTAACTGGCCTTTAATTATTTTTTGTTTTATATTTTATTTTATAGGAGGTTATTTATTTTATGCAGCTTTATTTGCAGCAGTAGGTAGCACAGTGAACGAAGACCCTCAGGATGCACAAAGTTTAATGTTCCCTATTACTATGCCACTAATTTTTTCTTATATCATTACCAATATGGTTACACAAAACCCCAATACACCAATTGCATTTTGGGCAAGTATGATTCCATTTAGTTCACCTATGGTAATGATGGCAAGAGTAGCTTATGGCGTTCCAAGTGCTGTCACTTATTGGGAATTGGCTTTAAGTATGTTATGTCTAGTGGCAGGATTTGTTTTTACCACTTGGTTAAGCGGTCGTATTTATAGAACTGGTATATTATTATATGGCAAGAAAGTGACTTGGAAGATTATGTTTAAATGGGCCTTTAAAAAAGCATAGTAATTATATAAATAGAAATATAAGAATTACTATAATGCAATTCTTATATTTATCCCTGCCCTTGTATTGGTAATGGGCGGTGAAGAAGATATATAAGGGGTGGCCTTTCTTCTATCATAGAAGAATTTTAAATTGATTTTGGAATTTAAAACATAGTCTATAGAAGGCTGAAGCGTTACTTCTTTTTGACCACCCGTTCCATAAGCATTGGATTGATCTAACCTGCTATTACTATTAAACATATCACGGGTAGAAAGGTCAAGCCTGAATGTTAAGTCATTACTTAATTTATTATTGTTTAAACCCGGAATCGTGAATGGTAGCTTCACTCCTTTTTTACGAAAAGAAGTTCCAAATACCCATTCCGTACTATTGTTTTCACTTAATTGATAATCCACTAAGCTGAGTGATAAAATTCTGCTTTTCTTGTATTCAAAACGAAGTGACCATTGTGTAACCGTAGTTAAATTTAATCCAAGCAGTGGTTCCATTCTTTCACTAATGGTAATATTAGGTACTAAGAAATAAGGAATATAATTACCACTAATGGTGTCTTTAAAGGAAGGTGCCCCTCTTCTATAAATATCGGTGTATAGTAATGAACTATTAAAACTATTCATAGACAAATTACTATTGTACCCATGTGTTAAACTAATATTGGTAAATAATTCAGATAGCACTGGAAGCTTTGATAAACCATTGAAAATAATTGTCCAGTTAGGTTTAGGTAACATACCTGAAAATGGATTAGACCTTATACTTGAATTATTTTGATTCAATAAACTTACTTTTTTAGGATCCTGTCCTGTATAAGCTGCAATGAAGGCAGGAATTAAAACATCTTGCGCATATTTACCATAACCAGCAGCATAGCCATCTTTAGTGGTGGCACTATTACCAAAGGCAGGGTCGGTCCAGTAGCTATTATTAGCAGCTACGCGTTTTGAAATGATTGACCTATAAGCTTCAAAAGCCTGAAACTGTGTAGAAATAATATTAGGGTCGTGCACATCAAAAAAAGTATTCAAGGCAATATAACTAATATTAAAACCACCCGCCGATAATGGGTTGGCATGCACTTTATTATCATACCTAGGGTTCGACACACCTTCATAGCTATTGGTATCTTTAAATAATTCTGTATACTCCTTGGTAAAAGATTTATTAAAGTTTACATCAATGATTAAAGTTTTAATAGGCTCTAGCATTATTCTTCCTGTAAATCTTTGTTCAAAGCCTTGTCTAAATATCATATTGAATGCAGGGCTTCTAGTAAACTTATTATCCTTCTCTTGCTTATTTAACCAAGCACTATCGGGCTGTCTTCCAAAAGTATAATCAAGTCCAGGCGCTAGTCCACTAAAATTATTATTTAAATATTGCACCCCACTTAAATAACCTGGTAGTCGGCTATTAAAGTTTTCGGCGTAATCAAGATTGGCTGTTTGCAGCATGGTCAAAAACTTAGCAATAGGTTTTAAACCCTCCGGCACATTAACAGGTTCATTGGCTTTCAATACTCTTTGTGCAATTTTTTCTAACCTTCTTGCCTCTTTCCATTTTTTCAAAGTAGAATCGCGCTGCTTGCCCTTCATACCTGCTAATGCCTCTTCCTTAGTCATTAATATTTTAGAGGAGAGTGGATTGGTTTCAGGCCTTGCACCAGATGATCTTTGTTCGGATAATAATGCGCTTAAATATTTCGATTTTCTATAAAAACTCAGAAAATTAAACTGCGCATTAATTTGTTGAGAGAAAGTATTTTCAATAGTATTACCCAAGTCCTCTGCAAGCCTGCTTGCGCCTATCCAATTATAATTAGTAGATACATTATAACTAGATAATATCCAATCGGTCAATGGAAATTTGGAAGTAGGAATATCATAACGCAACGAAACTCTTTGATTATATAAAGTATTTCTTCCAGCACGAAGCAACATTCTTGTTAAGGAATCTTTTTTATCCTGTGTATCTATTTTCCCATTGGGTTCATCAATTCTTGAATTCACATTCACAATGGCATCTAAATTAAGTGACCTTGTAAGCGGCCATCGCATATTAAATATGCGATTCATTGTAAAGTATTTATCAAAAGTGGTTTCTGCTTTATCTATCGAACCATCCGAGCCTACTATTCTTGGCGTGAATTCACCAAATTGTCTGTCTAGTGCTGTTCTATAACTAATTAAGCTTGGCGCCGGTGTTAAGTTTACATCGCGTATCCAGGCAAACCAAGGCGATGCGTTTTTTAATATTTTTTTGAAAGGTTCAATACTCCTTACTCTATTATTAAAGGTATAACCAATGGCTCCTCTTTGTTTAGTCAATTGATTTAATTCAACAAGCGGGCTTGTTTGTTCCAATTGAGAATAAGAATAACTAAAATCAAAATTACTTATGCTTAACATATTTGATCTTTTACCCGGCATTACACGCACATTGGTAAAATTGATAGTCTTTATGGTAGTTTGGTCAACGGAGGCTGCAATAATAGAATCTCTTTTAAATACATCCTTTGTATTTTTTACTTTATCGGTATACAAGACATCTTGATCAAAGGGGTCAAACATTGGATTTTCTGTCGTTCTATTAATACCTGCAAATACGGGTAGTGAAATTTTAATTTGCTTTGGTAATAATTTTCC
>JABMML010000255.1 GCA_013205585.1 Chitinophagaceae bacterium
GTTAAAGCTCCTGCTCCTGGGCCTACTTCAAGCAACCTCTCAATAGGTTGCGCCAGCAATACTGCCTGAATATCCTTACAAACTTGAGCGTCATTTAGAAAATGCTGCCCCAATGATTTTTTTAGCGTGTATTGCATGAGGCAAAGTTAGGTTTTTGTGCGTACTTTTACAGCCTAATCAAATGGATATGAACCCAAACATCAGAAAACCAATTATAGGCTTTACCTGTGGCGATTTAAACGGTATTGGTATTGAATTAATCATTAAATCACTATCCGATAGTCGCCTCTTAGATTTTATTGTGCCTGTGGTTTTTGCTAATAATAAATCTATTAATTTCTATAGAAAGGGACTACCGGAATATGCCATCAATTTTGCAGCAGCTACCGACCTCTCTAAATTAAATACCAAGCAAGTAAACTTAGTAAACTGCTGGGAAGAAGAAGTAGCTATTACCCCTGGCGAAATGTCTGAAATTGGAGGAAAATATGCATTGATTTCTTTAGAAGCTGCCGTAGCCGCTTTAAAAAACAAACAAATTGACGGACTAGTAACTGCCCCTATTCATAAAAAAAATATTCAATCTCCTAATTTTAATTTTAGTGGGCATACGCCTTATTTGCAAGATGCGTTTGGCAATATTGAAAACTTGATGTTATTAGTTGCAGATAATTTAAGAATGGCCTTGGTTACTGAACATATAACTATACAGGAAGTAGGCAAGCATATTACCAAGGATAAAATAAAACAAAAGCTAAGTATTTTAAATAGCAGTTTAAAAAAGGATTTTGGCATTGATGCCCCTCGCATTGCTGTTTTAGCTTTAAACCCACATGCAGGTGATGAAGGTTTAATTGGAAAAGAAGAAATTGAAATTATCAAACCTGCTATTAAAGAAAGCAAACAACAAATGTTGGTATACGGACCTTACTCTGCAGATGCGTTTTTTGCAAGAGGTGCACATGAAAAATTTGATGGTGTACTTGCTATGTACCATGATCAAGGCCTTATACCCTTTAAATCATTGGCATTTGGCGAGGGTGTCAATTTTACCGCAGGACTTCCTATTGTTAGAACAAGTCCCGACCACGGCACTGCCTTTGATATTGCAGGAAAAAATAAAGCCGATGCAGGTTCTTTTACAGCAAGTATATTTGAATGTGCTAGAATTATACATGCAAGACAAGGCTATACAGATATGCGTCTAAACCCACTTAAAAAAATAAGTGCTAAAATGTTTGCAGGCGCCGTTGATGAAAGATTATATGAAAATTAAACAACAATTTAAATGCATTTAAAAAAGACATACTTTTTTTAATTGTACTAAGGATTGAAAACCCCAAGATGGCTCCACTGAATTTGGTTTAGTTTGAGCATTAAAACACAATTCTGCCTTTTGAATCAATGGCCTTACTGACTTACATCCGCCACCAAATATATAAGGTATTTTTTGTTGGATATTGGCTTCCAAAACATAGGCCCTAGGATTATTTGGATTCAACTTCTTAGCAAGGCTTAAGGATTTTTTAATTTTACCTTCATAGGTTAACCACCTCAATAGAGGATTCACTGACATCTTTGCAGTATAGGCCAAACTTTCTGCGCAATACACTTCGTCATTCGCCATAATGGATTTTGCCCTGCCCACCCATAATAAAGCATCATTGGCTAGCGCATCTTTATCGCCCATTTTCAAAAGACACATGATGGATCTGGTCATTCCAGCATAATAAGGAATCAACCAATTGGTTTTATTAACAGCATAAAGCTGTTCAAATTGTACATATAATTCTTGATAGTCAATGTTTTTGTTTGCCTGATTGAATTGCATGACAGCTGTCTCCAAAGTTTTATTTGTACTTTTTGACTGCGCTTGCACCTTCAACAAGCAAATTGAAAAAAATAAAATAAATAAATAACTACGCATAGTTAAAAAATATTATTAGGTATGCCTTTATTAATCGTATACTTAGAATAAGTTATTTCAATGGTTCCTTTTTTATTTTTAAGCACCTTTTGCTTAGCCGTGGGGTCTTCGTCTCCAAATTCTAAAGTAATACCATTAGGCAATTTATAATCTTTGGTGTTAAAACTAAAAATAATTTTACTAGCGAGTCCCTGTTTAGCATACTCGCCATATTGCATGGTTATTTCATAACTGCCGTTTTCCTTAGTGGTAGTAGCGGTTTTATACACAAGGGCCTCCACCGGGTCAATCCATAAAGTAGAAATTACCCAGTCTAAATTATCATCTGTTGGAATTAATTTAATCACAGTTAAGTTCTTGCCATTCAGTAGCTGGTTGCCGGCAGGAATGGTCGTATACTGCCTTGTATTTAATAAAGTATTTATAGTAAGCGATACCCCGCCCCTTGGTAATAAGGAAATGCCTCCTTCTTTTTTTACTTTTAATAAGTTAGGCTTTTTAAAATAAATTTTTACTTTTCCTAAAGAGGCTTTGATAAAAGAAACATCTGTTTTCATAACTCCTTCCGCCACATAGTCATTTACCTGTGCTAGTTTTTGACTTACTTTTTCTATCAAGGGATCAGTTTGAGCCATAGAATGCATAGGCATACATACACTGCAAGCAAGTATTGTACAGAACAATAAAGTATTTTTAAAAAATTTTGGGTGCATCTTAGCTAAGTATATCTTTTTTCTTAATAATAATAACAGAGGCGGTTACAAATAAAATAATATGAAGGGTTAATACCATTATAGAGGTTTTAATTTTAGGAATATTTAAAATACTGCCTCTAATAGCTTCATTGTCTATATTCACTTTAATGTCAAAAAATTCTTTCCAGTTATTCATATGGGTCGTAAATAAATAAGGCTTCACTATATTGAATAAAGGAATATTTAAAGTGCTTAAAATAGTAAAAAATACAATGGCACTCATGGTACCTACAATGGGCCCAACAGAATTGCTAGATAAACTTGACATTAAAAAACCAAGGCTGGTAACGGTTAGCAAAGAAAAGCTAGCAAATACAAAAGCGCCTATATATCTCCATAAAACATCTGACTGCTCTATCAATACTACATAATTAGACTTCATTAAAAATAAATCATCGGTGCCGAATATCCACATACTTGCAAATAAAGCTAAGAAGGCCAGCCATATTAAAAGCAAAATAGTATACATACTAGCTGCAATAAACTTGGCAAGTACCCAATGGGTTCTGCTATAGGGCGTTGTAAATAATAAACGAAGCGTACCTAAATTAGCTTCACCAGAAATCATATCGGCAGCAATTAAGGCTACCAGCAAGGGCACATGCACTAATAACAATTGTAATAAAATATAACAAATTAAATAGCCATTCAATACTTTACCATCGACCGTTAAAGTATCTTTGATATCCTTCATTAGAAAACCTGCATACGTATCACCATCAATTTTTAAACCAAATTGAATAATCACAATAAGTGCTGCGATGGCGCCAAAAGCAATATAGGTTCTAGGGCGTCTGAATATTTTATATAATTCTATTTGTATAAGCGACCACATAACTAAGCGTTTGAAGTAATTTGTAAAAAATAATCTTCTAAAGAATTTTTGGTTTCAATACCCAAGACCGCAATCCCTGACTGAACAAGGCTTTCATTAAGCACAGGAATGGCAGTGGTGGGTAATTTTAAAAAAATACCTTCTTTTCTAGTCAGTAAGTATTGACTAAACCCACCTGCCACAATAATTGCCAAGGCCTTTACATCATCCATTGTTTTTATTTGTACAATTCTTTTTTCAGGATCTAATAATTCTTTGGTTACCCCTTCTACCATTTTTTTACCCTGATGTATAATTAATATTTGATTTGCTACTTGTTCTATTTCAGAAAGTAAATGAGAAGAAACAAAAATGGTCTTGCCCTCTTCTTTTGCTAAGTGTTGAATTAAGGCTCGAATATCAGCAATACCTTGTGGATCTAGTCCATTGGTAGGTTCGTCTAAAATAATTAAGCTTGGATTATGCACAAGTGCAATGGCAATACCTAAGCGCTGCTTCATGCCTAATGAAAATGTTTGCACTTTATCTTGGGCACGATGCGATAAGCCCACTTGCGTTAATGTATCTATAATTCTACTCGCTTCAATTTTTTGCTTTCTCACTTTAGCAAATAACTGTAAATGTTCTGTAGCGCTTAAATAAGGGTATAAATCGGGCCTTTCGATAATGGCGCCGACCTGTTCTAATATAGAGGCTCTGTTTTTTTGTATGGACTTTCCAAATAGCTCAATACTTCCGCTACTGGGGTGTATCAAAGACAAAAGCATACGAATAGTGGTGCTTTTACCCGACCCATTCTGTCCCAAAAAGCCAAAGACCTGTCCTGCCTCTACTTCAAAGCTAAGATTGTCCACCGCTTTCAGTGCACCAAAATGCTTACTAATATTTTCTACTTTAATAACTGCCATACAAAATTTATAACATAAAACCCCAAACATAGTTCGGGGTTTTATATCAATTTAATATTAAATAGTATTATTTATATTGAGGGATAATGCTATTGGCTAATTCCACCATTTGCTTCAACCCATCTTCAGGTAAATTGCCTTTCTTAAATTCAGCAAGTACATTTGGTAATTTGTTAGTCATCTCTAATAAGAAATGTGCTTCAAATTCTTTTACCTTACGTACCGAAACTTCTTTCAATAAACCATTCGTACCTAAGTATATAATGGCTACTTGTTTTTCTACAGAGAATGGACTGTACTGCGCTTGCTTTAAAATTTCCACGTTTCTAGCACCTTTATCAATTACCGATTTAGTAGCTGCATCTAAGTCCCCACCAAATTTTGAGAAGGCTTCCAACTCACGGTACAAGGCCTGGTCTAATTTCAAAGTACCAGATACTTTTTTCATGGATTTAATTTGTGCATTACCACCCACACGACTTACAGAAATACCTACGTTAATCGCTGGACGAATACCCGCGTTAAACAAGTTACCTTCTAAGAAGATTTGTCCGTCGGTAATAGAAATTACGTTGGTAGGAATGTATGCAGAAACGTCACCCGCCTGTGTTTCAATAATAGGTAAGGCTGTTAGAGACCCTCCCCCTTTTACTAAATGCTTAATTGAAGCTGGTAAATCGTTCATGTTTTTAGCTACTTCATCATTTGCAATAACTTTCGCAGCACGCTCTAATAAACGGCTATGCAAATAGAATACATCACCAGGATATGCTTCACGTCCTGGAGGGCGACGTAATAATAAAGAAACCTCACGATAAGCCACCGCTTGTTTAGATAAATCGTCATACACAATTAATGCTGGACGACCTGTATCACGGAAGAACTCTCCAATAGCTGCACCCGCAAATGGCGCATAGAATTGAAGTGGAGCAGGATCAGCTGCTGGCGCTGCAACAATAGTGGTATAAGCCATCGCAC
The DNA here is from genome assembly GCA_013205585.1 of Chitinophagaceae bacterium. GTDB lineage: Bacteria > Bacteroidota > Bacteroidia > Chitinophagales > Chitinophagaceae > Sediminibacterium. The sequence continues at coordinate 5,404 of JABMML010000255.1, forward strand.
CGTTGTCTTCTAATGTTTTCATTACCCCTGCAATAGTAGATGCTTTTTGACCAATCGCTACATAGATACAATACACTGGTTTACCTGCATCAAAAAATTCTTTTTGATTGATAATAGTATCCACACAAATAGCGGTCTTCCCTGTTTGACGATCACCAATGACTAACTCACGTTGTCCACGTCCAATAGGAATCATTGCATCGATTGCTTTGATACCAGTTTGTAATGGTTCTTTTACTGGCTCACGGAAAATTACCCCTGGCGCTTTACGCTCCAAAGGCATTTCATACAATTCACCTTTAATAGGACCCTTACCATCGATAGGCTCCCCTAATGTATTAATAACACGACCCACCAAGCCTTCTCCTACTTTAATAGAAGCAATCTCTCCAGTTCTTTTTACTTTATTTCCTTCTTTAATACCTTTACTATCACCCATCAATACCACACCCACATTGTCTTCTTCAAGGTTAAGCGCAATGGCTTTAGTACCATTCTCAAATTCTACTAACTCACCACTTCTTACACCATTCAAACCGTATACACGGGCAATACCATCACCCACCTGTAGTACAGTTCCTACTTCTTCTAAATCTGCAGAAGCATTAAAGTTGCTTAATTGTTGTCTAAGAATCGCCGAAATTTCATCTGGTTTAATGTCCGCCATAACAGTCTATTTTAATGTATGATTATTTATATTTTACTAATGAACGCGTTGTTCAAAAATTGTTTTTTAATGTCTTTTAAATCTCTGGCAATACTAGCGTCTACTAAATTATTATTAAACTCTAGTACAAAACCACCAATTAAACTTTCGTCTGTTTTAGTGGTTAATTCTATTGTTGTAAAATTGGAAGCTGATTTTACTTTTTGCTCAATCGACTTTTTGATTTCCTCACTTACTGCCACTGCAGTAGTTAAGGTAACTTGATGAATTCCTTTAATAGCATTGTACTGCGCTATAAAAGCAGTAGCCATTTCAGGTAATTCTAATTCTCTTCCTTTTTTAACCAATAGAATAGTGAAAGAATTGGTTAATACCCCTACTTTATTTTTAAGCACTTCATTAATGATGCTATTTTTTTGATCGGCTTTAATAATTGGACTGCGTAGCATATTCACAAAATCGCTACTGGCATGGCATACTTCATGAATGTATTTCATGTCCGCATACACAGCCTCTAATTGACCTTGTTCTGTGGCTAAATCTAGTAAGCTCTTTGCGTATCTACCTGCTAAACGTGCGTTGGGCATTTTTTAAAATTTAGTTTAACTTAACTCCGTCTGCTAATTGCTTAATATAGGTTTCTTGTTCCGTTTTATTCGTAAGCTCGCGTCTTAATACTTTCTCTGCTACTTCTACCACTAAGCTACCCACTTGGTTTTTTACTTCCGTTAAGGCTGCATTTTTTTGTTGGTTAATAGCCACTTGTGCATCTGCCACAATTCTTTCATATTCAGACTTCGCTTTATCTTTCGCTTCTGCTATCATTTTCTCAGAAGCTTCTTTAGCTTCTTTAATAAGAGTAGCTCTTTCTTCTCTCGCTTTAGCTAATAATGCTTCATTTTCATTTTGCATAGCAGTTAAATCTGCTTTCATTTTGTCTGCCTTGGCTAAAGAATCCTCGATGCCTTTTTCTCTATCAGAGATGGCTTTCAACATCGGCTTCCATGCAAACTTGCCCAAAAC
>JABMML010000256.1 GCA_013205585.1 Chitinophagaceae bacterium
AATCAGAAGTCGCAAAGACAATCGATGAACTTACAAGGAGGGGCCACTACGCAGCGTTTTCAAAAAAGATTAGACGACTATGAAGAGAACAGGCACTTTTTATTAGCGCAACATTTTAGAAAGAACTACAATAAGGCCATGAGCACCTTGCCCATCATCAATTCACAAATACAAATTAAAAGAATTGAAGTTTGGGTAACCAATCGTAATGGTCAAACCACCAATGCAAGAGATGTATTGGGCTTGGTAGACTTAGGAGAGCGTTTTCCTGGCAAAAAGCAGTGGGAAGAAGTTTCAAGACGAGATACTTTTCCAGACAATGGAGCCAACCAATTATATTCTAAAATAATTAATAACCCGCTGGCTAGAAATCCTGCTGGGGTTTCTTCTGTATTAACTGCTGCAGGACTTAGATCGGCAGAGGACTATGAACGCACATTTGCTAGAAAGTTAACCGAGAATGAATATTTTTTCAATCCACAAATTGGATTTTTATCTTTAAATATTCCACTGCAACCCGATGAGGTTTTGGGGGTGGCTTATCAGTATACTTATAATGGTAAACTGTATCAGGTGGGGGAGTTTTCGGAAGGTATTGCACTTGATCCCAATAAAGGCGTACAACAAATTTTATATTTAAAATTATTAAAAGCCACTACACAAAGAACCGATTTACCTATTTGGAACTTGATGATGAAAAACGTGTACTCATTAGATTTATTTGGTTCTATTCAACAACAAGACTTTCAGTTAAACTTAATGTATGAGTCGCCAGGTAATGGTTTAAAAAGATATTTACCAAATTCAGATGCACCTGTAAGAGGTTTATCCTTAATTAAAATTTTAGGTTTAGACAGGTTAAATAATAGAAACGACCCGCAGCCCGATGGGCAATTTGACTATGTAGAAGGCTATACAGTACTATCTAAAATGGGGCGTATTGTACTTCCTTACTTAGAACCTTTTGGAGAAGACTTAGAAAAGTTGGCTTTTTCAACTACTGAAATGGATGCCATTAAAGAAAAATATTTATACAAAGAATTATACACTAAAATAAAAGCAGAAGCCCAAACCTATAACAACTTAAATAGGTTTGTAATGGAAGGTCAGGTAAAAGGAAGTGCAGGCGGTGCGGAGATTAGTTTAAATGCGTTTAATGTACCTCCAGGTTCTGTAAGTGTGAGAGCAGGTGGACAAATTTTAAAAGAAGGCATAGATTATTTAGTGGATTATGGTTCGGGTACGGTGAGAATTATTAATTCGGGCATTTTAGGTTCTAATATTCCGGTGAATGTATCTTATGAAAATAATTTAGGATTTGGTTTTCAAGAAAGAGGATTTAGAGCGCTTCGTTTAGATTACTTGCAAAGTAAAAATTTAAACTTTGGTGTATCAAGTTCTAGATTAAGTGAGCGTCCGTTTTTTACAAAAACAAATTTTGGATCCGACCCGATTAAAAACGCCATGTATGGTTTTGATTTTAATTATAGAGCCGACCTTCCTGGTTTAACAAAAGCCTTGGACCGACTGCCTTTTTATCAAACAAAAGCAAAGTCTTCTATTACAGCTTATGGAGAAGCAGCTTATTTACAACCGGGTCATGCGCAACAAATAGGAAAAGGCGGATCTGGTGTGGTGTATTTGGACGATTTCGAATCGACCAGAACCAATATCGATTTACGTTTTCCATTTACTGCCTGGGCCTTGGCTTCAACGCCAATGGATCGTTTTAAAGAGGGGTCTTTAACAGACAATATTGAATACAATAAAAACAGAGCTAAGATAGCATGGTATAATATTGAACCTACTTTACAAGATAAAAACAGTTCTAATAATCCCATAAGTAGTAATCTTAAATTATTAAGTGATCCGAGAGTGCGTCAGGTATTTACCAATGAATTATTTCCCAATAGGACTACCAATATTACCGATGTGCAGTTGCCCACTTTTGATTTAACTTATTATCCAAAAGAAAGAGGCCCCTATAACTATAATTATGATGGCAGTGAATTAGACGCAGCCCTACCTGGAAAATTTAATAAAGAAGCAGCTTCCAAAAAATGGGGAGGTATTATGCGTGCCTTAGACCAAACCGATTTTGAAACCACTATTATTGAATATGTAGAATTTTGGGTGCAGGATCCGTTTATAAAGTCGCCGGCTACCAGTGGTAAATTAATTTTGAACTTAGGAAATGTAAGTGAAGATATTTTGCGCGACGGACGACGCTTTTATGAAAATGGAATGCCGACGCCTACTATTCCTGCAAGTGTAGATACTTCTTCTTGGGGTAGAGTGCCCACGAATCCTATTCAAGTAACCAATGCATTTAGTAATAATCCAGAAGATAGAAAATACCAGGACGTAGGTTTTGATGGTTTAACCGATAGCTTGGAGATTAAACAAAGAGCCGATGTGATTGCAAAATATAATTTAAGCACGGCTACTGAAATAGGCAAACAATTTTTTGCCGATCCTAGTGCGGATAATTATGTGTGGTATAGAGATACAAAATATGATGGCAATAAAGTAGATATTTTAGGCAGGTATAAATATTTTAATAACCCACAAGGGAATTCCTCTTTAGCAGGTACCAGTGAATTTACGAGTGCGGCTACCTTGCTTCCCGATAATGAAGATTTAAACAGAGACAATACCTTAAACGAAACCGAAGCTTATTTTGAATATGAAATTCCATTAGATAAAGGGCGAATAGCTGGTACCAAATATGTGACGGATGCAAAAACAGTGAATGTAATACTCGCCGATGGAACACCTAGTTCAGAAAACTGGTATTTATTTAGAGTGCCTATAAAATCATTTTCAAATAGAGTAGGTGGTATTAGAGATTTTAAATCGATACGTTTTTTAAGAATGTATTTGACGGGCTTTGAAGATTCAATTACACTTCGTTTTGCCAAATTAGATTTAGTGCGTAATCAATGGAGACAGTACACCAATGTAGTTGACTATAACGAACAGTATACCCCTTTAACCGATTTGACTGGACTAAATACACTAGCTGTAAGTGTAGAAGAGAATAGTAGTAGGGTGCCTGTGAATTATATTATTCCTCCAGGTATTGAGCGTGTACAATTATTAAGTAATAATGGAGTGAACTTGCTTCAAAATGAACAAGCGCTTTCCATGCAGTTTAAAGGTTTGAAACCAGCCGGCAGGGCAGGCGCTACTCCAAGAGGGGTTTTTAAAACAATGA
>JABMML010000257.1 GCA_013205585.1 Chitinophagaceae bacterium
CCTAGGCTTCCATAGACTTCATCGGTAGAAACATGATAAAACAAATGATTGCTCAAATCATCTTTCCAATATTCTTTAGCCGTATTTAATAAGTTCACCGTTCCAATAACATTGGTGTACACAAAATCTAAGGGAGATACAATGGACCTATCTACATGCGACTCTGCGGCCAAATGAATGACATCGCTAATAGCATGTTTTTCAAAAATGTCTTTTAAAGCAGCTGCCTCTAAAATATTGGCTTTTATAAAATGATAATTCGCTGCCTTTTCTATATCCTTTAAATTTTCCAAATTACCTGCATAGGTAAGTGCATCTAAGTTAAAGATTTGATACTGAGGATATTTAGTCACCATTAAACGCACTACATGTGATCCTATAAAGCCCGCCCCGCCTGTAATTAATATATTTTTTCCCATCTGAATTTGTATCTTACAAAGATATCAAAACGGGGCTATTTATTACTAATTTTTTTATAATATAATATACGATGAGTCAGCAAAGATATTATTCACTAGATGTATTTAGAGGGGCCACAGTGGCGCTTATGATTCTAGTGAATAATCCGGGCACTTGGGCCCATATTTATAGCCCTTTAGGACATGCAAGCTGGCATGGTTTAACCCCCACCGATTTAGTATTTCCCTTCTTTTTATTTGCAGTGGGTAATGCCATGTCTTTTGTGATGCCCAAATTACAAAATGCAGGTGCTGCTGAATTTTGGACAAAAATAATAAAGCGTACACTTTTAATTTTTGGTATTGGACTGTTTTTAAATTGGAGCCCTTTTGTAAAATTCTCAGGTACTGAATTAGTTTTTAAGCCTTGGGAAATGGTGCGCATTTTAGGCGTACTGCAAAGAATTGCTCTTTGTTATTTTTTCGCCTCTATTATTGTTTATTATGGAAAATCTCGCATAGCACTATTTATAGGCATGATGATACTAGTCATTTATTGGGTATTAACCTATGCATTAGGTGCGGAGGGACATCCCTTTAGTTTATCGGGTTATTTTGGCAATAGTATTGACCAAACTATTTTAGGGGTATCACATTTATATAAAGGAGAAGGCGTACCCTTTGATCCAGAAGGATTAACAAGTACTTTCCCTGCCATTGTTCAAGTTATACTTGGTTTTTTAGTAGGAGAATACATTCAGTTAAAGGGAAAAAATTATGAGATGTTGGCGCAACTGCTTTTAACAGGGGTGGTGCTTGTACTCGTTGGCTATATTTGGGATTTTAGTTTTCCTATTAATAAAAAAATATGGACTAGTAGTTATGTCCTATATACTTCTGGACTTGCTATGATTTGTTTGGGTATGCTTATTTATTTATTAGAATTTAAAAATGCCAAAGGAAAATGGAGTCATTTTTTCGATGTATTTGGAAAGAACCCTTTGTTTGTATTTGTACTCAGCGGATTTTTACCCCGTGTATTAGCCTTACTAAGATGGACAGACCATACAGACGAAAAAGGAGAACCCGTCTATACATCAGCACTGCCTTGGTTTTACGAAAATATATGTAAGAATATAAATACTGATTTACGCGTAGGCTCTTTTGTATATGCCTTAAGCTTTATTGCTTTTTTTGGAGTACTTGCTTATTTCTTAGATAAAAAGAAAATATACATTAAAGTATAAAGCAGGCGTTGAGATAATTGAAGCGCATTACTTCTGTAAGCTTATTTATTTAAAAAGGCTTTCTGCTTTTTCAATATTTTCAGGCTTGCCTACATCTAATAAAATACTATCGCTGTGGTCGTAATAACCAATTATACCCTTGGCGGCTATTTGTAAATAAGCATCTATTAAAGAAAACTTACCTGTCATGTGAAGGGTTGTATAAAAAGAAGGATGTAGTATTTGAATACCGCTAAATGCTTTTGCAATAGAATGAATACCAGCAGGCTGTTCAGTGGTATTTATACCGGCCCACTTTTCCTCGCGTGTTGTATTATTTCTCCAACCTATTAAATTACCCTCTGTTGTAAATAATAAGTTTCTGCTTGACACTCTATTAGTTACCGCTAAAGTGGCAATATAATTTTCAGCACCTTCAGATAAAACTTTATCTGCAGCTATTAATTTATCAATATCTAAATTGGTTAAGATATCGGCATTTATCACCAACCAAGTTTCCTCTTTCTCAAAAAAAGATTTTGCAAATAACAACCCACCTCCAGTTTCTAAAACTTCGCTGCTTTCGTCAGAAATAAAAACTTGGCTACCCCAGCCTTTATTCCTTTCAACCGCTTCCATAATTTGATCTGCAAAATGATGCACGTTCACCACTACTTCATTAATACCAAATGCTTGCAAGTATTCTATATTCCTTTGCAGCAAAGACTTTCCATTCACCATGGCCAAGGCCTTGGGATGAAAATCGGTAAAGGGTTTTAGCCTTGTACCTAATCCTGCTGCTAAAATCATGGCTCTCATAGAATCTATTATTTAACCCAATTTTCTTTATTGGTATGTGCTAGCAATACTTTGATCTTATATTTATTTCTAAGGTGCCTTGCTGTTTGTTCTGCAGCAAATACACTGCGGTGTTGCCCACCAGTGCATCCAAAATTAATATGTAGTGAAATAAATCCTCTTTTTAAATAATCTTCTACAGTAATATCTATTAAATCCCAAACGCTATTTAAAAATCCGTTCATTTTTGTTCTTTGTTCTAAAAAATCTTGAACAGGTTTGTCTAGGCCCGATTGCTTTTTATATTCTTCTACTCTTCCTGGATTTAAAATACCACGCATATCAAATACAAAGCCACCGCCATTCTCAGAACTATCTGAAGGAATACCTTTTTTATAACTAAAGCTATTAATAGTAATTTCTAAAGGTGTATTTATATTGGCTATGGGTGGCGTAAACCTTTCTATGACTTCTTCACTTACCATCCAATCTAAGATGGAAGCAAAAACGGGCGTGTCTTTGTCTAAAGTATAAGTTTGTAAAAACCTTTTTAAATTTTCTAAGCCTAAAGGAATGCTGCTTAAAAAATGTGCCTTTCTTTCAAACAAACCTCTAAAGCCATAAGCGCCTAAAACTTGTAATAATCTTAATAGCACAAAACCATTATACTGTTTTTTAAATATTGCAGCCTCTATAGGGCTTGGCAGTAATTTTTGTAATTCAGCAATATAATGATCTAATAATTTTTCTTTCCATTCATTGGATAGGGCTGCTTTTGCTTGCCATAACAAGGAAGCCACGTCATAAGGTAGGCCGCCTTGCATACCTCCTTGAAAGTCTATAAAATACACTTC
>JABMML010000025.1 GCA_013205585.1 Chitinophagaceae bacterium
CATTTCGAATGCAGTCATTCAAATTAGAGCAGAGAAACTACCCGATCCTAAAAAACTAGGTAATGCTGGGAGCTTTTTTAAAAACCCAACTATCACCAAGGACTTCTTTGAAGTATTGATAGCAAAATTTCCTAAAATAATTGCCTACCCTATCACAGATGACACTTATAAAATAGCTGCGGGTTGGTTAATTGAAGCCTGTGGATGGAAGGGCATACAAAAAGGCAATGTAGGTTGCTATGAAAAACAATCCTTAGTCATTGTTCATTATAATAATGGGCCAGGCATTGAAATATATAATTTCTCAGAGGAAATTATTCAGTCGGTACTTGCAAAATTTGAAATCTTACTAGAAAGAGAAGTAGTTATTCACTAGTTAAAAAATTAGATTATTAGTTAGCTAGTAAGTTAGTTAGTTACTTATTCACTAATAGACTACTTCAATATCTACCCTTCTATTTTGAGCTCTTCCCTTCAAAGTTTTATTATCAGAGGTAGGTCTTGTATCTGCAAATCCTTTTTGGCTTATTCTTTTTTTATCTACCCCTTTTTTGATTAAATAATTTGATACCACCACTGCTCTTTGTAACGATAATTTTTCATTAATTTTCAGCGTACCCGTATTATCGGTATGGCCACTAATAATAAGGGTGATATTTGCATTATTTTGCATTAAGGCCACTAAGCTATCTACCCCTAAATATATTTTTTTACTGAGATTCACCTTGCCCGACTCAAACTTTAATTGAGAAGAGATTTCATTTACGAGTGGTTGTAAATCGGCACATCCATTATTACCTATAATGCCAGCAGTGTTAGGACATTTATCCTGCTCATCATTTACTCCGTCTTTATCTGTATCGGGAATAGAACAACCTTCATATCTTGATAATCCTGAGACATCAGGACATTTGTCGGCTTCATCATTTATTCCATCTTTATCTGTATCAGGAATAGGACATCCTTTATATTTTATCGCTCCCTCTGCAGTTGGACATTTATCATTCTCGTCATTTATTCCATCACTATCCGAATCTGGCACAGGACATCCATGATATTTTACCAAGCCAGATGCATTAGGACAATCATCATCACTGCCTACCACACCATCACCATCATTATCTGCTACCACAGGTGCAGGAGGTAACATGACCGGTTTTTTCTCTCTTAATTTTAAAGGCAGGGAATAACTTATGGAATGATTATAATGCATTTTAGTAAGCGCCGAAGCTTCTGCCCTATAAGTACTAAGTATATTTATAAAAGAACCTTGCTTGGCTTTAATTTGTAAGCCTAACCCTACTGGCACATACGCAGTATAATAAGCATTTTTAATAGAAGCCACCCCCAAACCAGCAGTCAGATAAGGCACTAATTTATTTTCATCTGTCAATAGCTTATAATTTAAACTTGCGTCAAATGCAGTATACATTTCATTGTTTTTAGCAATGTCTATTTTAGAAGAAGTATAAAAAGGATATTTCAATTTAGTAAAATCTAGATTCATCATTAAATCAAGATGCTGCGTGATACCTTTAAAATATTGCAAGCCCCCTTGAATAACCGTTTGACTGGCATTGTCTGTTGATGGTGTATTTTTAAAATTAAATAAACCTATTTTAAAAGCAATAGAAGCCGGTTTGATACTTGCTGTGTCCTGTCCTATAACTGTTAAACTAGATACAGATACTAAGAGCATTACAATTATTTTTTTCATACTATAGTGCATTTTTCTAAAATTGTTTATTGTAAGAAGAAGCTGTGTTTGATGTAGAAGGTGTTTTATGTAGAAGGTGTTTTAAGAATAAGTATTTTAGATAGTGTAAATTAAAGATTATCCTTGAATAGTTACTGCTTTTTGGGGTTGATTTTAGAATACCCCACAGCATCAAGCGTTACTTTGACAATTCCTTTAGAACTTAAATGTATTTTTTGTGCAGCCGCCGTACTTAGGTCTACCACCCTACCCAATTTTAACATATTAGGATGCATACGGTCATTAATTCTAACAAGAACAGATTTCCCATTTCTCATATTAGTCACACGTACTAATGTATTTAGCTTATATAAATTACAAGCGGCTGTGTATTTGCTGTTTTTGAAAATCTCACCTGTAGCAGTTAAGGTGCCGTCAAAATTAGCACTATAAAAACTAGCAATACCTGTAATGTGGTTTAATTCTATTTTAATTCGGTGTGTATCAATTTTTTTTTGATACTTTTTTACAGCAGCAGTATCTAAATAGTTAATGGTAGTTAAACTAGTAGGATAAATTTTTTGAGGGGTATTTTGAGCAACAAGCTGAATAAAACTTAGTAGAGGGAATACTAAAATAAATAAGAAACTTAATTTAATATTCATGGTATATTCTTTAAAAAAACTTTTAAACTAGACTTTATTTAAAACTAGGCTTTAAATATATTTAAATAAGTAATTAGCTAATTGCAATCACTTCCACTACACTGTCTATATTTAAGGTTCCATAAATATGGGGAAATAACTCATCTAAATCCTCTGCTAATTCAAATAATACAGGCCTTTGCACTTTTACTTTCTCTATTTTGAGTTTAACTAATCCTGTTTGACCTTTATAAAAACGGTCCAATACCCCTGGAATTTGTTTTTCAACAGAACAGTGTATAAAACCATCCTGCTCATAATTATTGGGAGTGTACTCGTTTTTAAATTTAGCGGCTTCCCACTCCTTAAGAGTAGTTACATGGTATATATATTCGCTTTCCATAAATTATTATTTTTTAATGACTCTTGGAATTTTTTGATCTATTAACATTAAGTCTGCAAGCACAATGGCCGTGACTGCTTCTAAAACTACAGGCACCCTAAGCGCTATACATAAATCGTGTCTTCCTTTTACTGAAAATGCTGCTGTTTCATTAGTTTCCCAATTAAGGGTAACTTGTTCTTTAGGTGTAGAGGAAGTAGGTTTTACTGCAATTCTAAAAACTAGGTCATTGCCATTGGTATAACCACCTACCACACCACCCGCATGATTCGTTTTTGTTTTTCCTGTTGTATCTGCAATGGCATCATTATGATCCACGCCAAACATGTTAGCCGCAGCAAAGCCAGTTCCAAATTCAATGCCACGAATAGCAGGAATTGCAAAAACAGCATGGCTAATTAAGGACTCTACAGAATTAAAAAAATGCTCTCCTAATCCAATGGGTAATCCTTTCACTACACATTCAACAATACCACCCACGCTATCTTTTTGATCTATGGCTTTCTGTATTCCTTTTTCGACATCTGATTCTCCTCCAATACTTATAATAGTAGCATCTACTTTAATTTTTTCTGCTAGCTGACCTACATTTAATAATTTTTTAGCAACCACACCCGCACCTACCAAGGCAGCCGTTAACCTTCCACTGAAATGTCCTGCTCCTCTATAATCTTCAAAGCCACCAAATTTATGGTGCGCTGTAAAATCGGCATGGCCTGGTCTTGGCACTGCGCGTTGTTTTTCATAATCGCCACTTCTCGTATTATTGTTTTCAAAAAGCATCATAATAGGTGCTCCTGTGGTTATATCATTAAATAAACCTGCTTTAAAAATAGGAATATCATCTTCCTGACGAGGCGTAGTTCCTTTCTGTTTGCCCCCTTTACGGCGCTCCATATCCTCCACAAAATCAGCTACTTGTAATGGTAAACCCGCTGGGCAACCGTCTATAGTAATGCCCACACAAGCGCCATGCGACTCGCCAAAAATTTGTACTGTAAATAAGGTTCCGAATTTGTTCATGTCTTTATTTCGTTATTACAAGGTAAGAAATTTATTGTATATCCACTTTTGCACCCAATTCTTGCAAATGGGTAAAGAAATCGGTATAAGATTTATTGATAGCCTCTGCTTCTGTTATTTCAATAGGACCATTCGCTACTAAAGCAGCCACGCCACATGCCATGGCAATTCTATGATCGTGTTGAGAGAAAACAGTAGCTGATTGAATAAGATTTCCGCCATGAATAAGCATTTCATCTCCCACTAAATGAATTTGAATGCCCATTTTTGCAAATTCAGTTTGTAAAGTCAGCCCTCTATCACTTTCTTTATGCGCAAGCCTGCTCACTCCTTTAATTTTAGTAACACCATTACAAACACTTGCAAGTGCCACTAGTGGAGGAAATAAATCGGGGCAATCGGTGGCGTCAAATTCAAAAGCAATTAAACCATTTGTATAAGCAGTTGAATTATCCGACGAAGGGCCTATCAAAATTCCATCTTCCTCCTGCTTCATATTTGCCTTTGCACTTATTAATGCTTCCATTATTTTTTTATCCGCCTGTGTAGAATTTAATTGTAAACCTTTCACTTTTATGGGACCAGCAATAGCACCTGCTACTAATAAAAAAGCAGCTCCACTCCAATCGCCTTCCACGGTATATTCAATAATAGGTTTTAAAGGTGCATGTGCTAAAAAACGGAAGCTTTCATAGTTGGTATGTTCTACTTTCCAACCAAATGCATTTAAAACGGCTAAGGTTAAGTCAATGTATGGTTTACTTTTTAAATCAATTACTTTTATTTCAATATCCTGCTTTTCAGTAGCTGCATAGGCCATTAACATACCCGTTAAAAATTGAGAACTTAAAGACCCATCAATGATAATATTTTTTGGAACTAAAGGTCCTTGAATTTGTATGGGTAAAAAACCTTTCTGCGACTGTACTTTTACGCCCACTAATGGTAATATCTCATCAAAAAAATGCATGGGTCTTTTGACCAAGCTTCCTTTGCCTTCAATACTTATTAATTCATTGCTTAATGCTGCAATAGGTGTAAACATTCTTATGCCTAATCCACTTTCACCACAGTTCATTGAAGGACCAATAGGCTTTACCCCATTAGAATTCACTTCAATACTAGTTGGATGTATTTTTCCGATAGCTGGTTTTTGAGTTACTACACTAGCTCCTAATTTCTGAATCACCTCTAAGGCAGCAAGGTCATCATTTGAATGTCCAGGATTATGAATAATAGTTTTTCCAATATGTATTAATGCTGCAGCACAAGCCCTTTGCATAGAGCTTTTACTGGCTGGTGCTATTTGCGAACCACTTAGTTTACTTGGATGAACTATCGCAACCATCTTAAGAATACAATTTTATTAATTTTTCTAATGATTTCATAGGAACGCTTTGACACACCGCCTTACCCATTTTTTTCAGAAGTATATATTGCATAGAAGACCCTGTTTTTTTCTTATCCTTCTGCATAATTTGCATGGCTTGGTCTATATCAAAATGCATACTAGTAGGTAATCCGTATTTTTTCAATGTGTCTACCAATAAACCCGTATCATTAAAGCCTTCTATTACTTGAGAAATTTTAGCAGCATACACCATACCAATACTAATGGCATGGCCATGTAATAAAGCATGTTGGTTTTCGATAGCATGCCCAAGGGTATGTCCAAAATTCAGCAACTTACGATCGCCTTTTTCAAACTCATCTTGTTGAACTACTTTCACCTTAATATGTACATTTTTTTCAATTAAAAGCTGTAAGGCCTTTTTGTTTTTCTGATAATAAGATAAGTCATGACTTGCTAAAGCCTTCATCATGGCTGCATCTTTAATGGCAGCATGCTTAATTATTTCAGCAAATCCATTTTCCCACTGATGTTTGGGTAAGGTTTTTAAAAAATCAATATCGTATACTAAAAAAGAGGGTTGTCTTATTAAGCCCACCATATTTTTATACAATCCAATATCAATTCCGTTTTTTCCGCCAATAGAAGCGTCTACCATGGCTAAAATAGTAGTAGGCACAAAACCTACAGCTACCCCTCGCATGTAAACCCCAGCCACATAACCTACCATATCAGTTACCACGCCACCGCCTACACCAATTAATACCGCCTCTCTTGTGGCGCCTAAATTAAGTAAGGCTTCAATGATAAAATCTACAGTCGCTTGTTGTTTATGTTCTTCTCCAGCAGGAATGACAATGGTTTTCTTTCCTTTGAATTTTTTTTGATGTAAGGCATATACATTTTCATCTGTAATGTAAAAAGCATTCGTCTTGTCTACCATACTATTAATGGCAGCAAAGTTCCCCTCTAAGAAAAAAGAGACTGTCTGAGACGAAAATTTTACTTTCCAGTTTTTCATTTATAAATACTTTACAAAAAGTAATGATTATTAGCTTGAATGAGAAGTACAGACTTTATAATTGTAATATATTGTATGTACAAAATTATAGGTACAAACTAACTATTCATTATTTTCTTTTGATGATTAATACTTTCCATATGCACGGCGTCCATGTACTTAGTAATAAAGTCTTCACTTAAACCCACTTTACTTCCTTTACCTACCGCACGCTCTAAAATTTCATTCCAACGATTGGTTTGTAAAATAGTGATGTCATTATTTTTCTTATACTCTCCAATTTTTTCAGCCACTTTCATACGCGTTGATAAAACTTGTAACAATTCATCATCTAATTGATTAATTTGTTGACGTAATTTTTCTAGCGCTGCATGGTATTCTGCAGAAGCCACGTCTTCTTTTCTCCAACGAATAGCTTCCAACATAGTTTTCAATACTTCTGGAGTGATTTGTTGTTTTGCGTCGCTCCATGCATTGTCCGGATCGATATGAGATTCAATAATTAAACCATCAAAGTCTAAGTCAATAGCTTGTTGAGCCACCTCTTGTAAGATATCGCGGCGTCCACATATATGTGAAGGGTCATTAATCATTGGAATACCCGGATAACGACGTTTCATTTCAATAGCCAAATGCCACATCGGTGCATTTCTAAATTCAGTATTACCATAAGAGCTAAATCCACGGTGTATTAATCCTAATTCTTCAATACCTGCTTTAGCAATACGCTCCATGCCTCCAATCCATAATTCTAAATCTGGATTAATGGGGTTCTTAATTAATACAGGCACTTTCACTCCTTTCAAAGAGTCTGCAATTTCTTGCACACTAAAAGGGTTCACAGTAGTACGCGCCCCTATCCATAATACATCAACACCAAAATGCAAAGCATCTTCTACTTGTTTAGCAGTGGCTACTTCTATAGCAATAGGCAAACCGGTTTCATTTTTAGCTTGTTGCATCCATGGCAAACCTTTTGTTCCAATACCCTCAAAACTTCCGGGTCTGGTTCTTGGCTTCCATATACCTGCACGCATAATATCTACTTTACCAGTAGCGGCTAAACGAATAGCCGTTTGCATCACTTGTTCTTCGGTCTCCGCACTACAAGGGCCAGAAATAATCAAGGGTGATTTTTTCAATAAAATGCTTACTTTTTGTTGTTGCTCAGTTAAGTCTCCCATTTTTCCGAATTTTAATATTTGAATATTTATTTTACTTTATCGAACCTGTTTTATGAACCTGGTTTTTTATTTTTCTAATTAACCTTATCTTTTAGAAAAGCCTTTTGGTCCACCACTATCTGCATCATTCATTCTAATACGACGACCTTTATAGTTTTTACCATCTACGGCATTGATCATTTGCATAG
>JABMML010000026.1 GCA_013205585.1 Chitinophagaceae bacterium
ATGGGAGAGTGTCCGCAAAAGCAGTGGGCCTTGTATGCTTGCATACTAATTTCTGCAGGCATATTAGTAATGACTTTTTTACCTAAGATAAAAGTTTCAAGCCAGCGCCAATAATTGCAATTGCTTCGTCAATTTGTTTTTCCGTTATAATTAAAGGAGGTGCAAATCTTATTTTATCTCCATGGGTTGGTTTAGCGAGTAATCCTAAATCTTTTAAGTGTAGACATAATTCCCAACTTGCATCAGGGTTCTCATGTTTTATCACAATGGCGTTTAATAAACCTTTACCGCGAATGGTGGTAATAAATGGTGAATGTAAATTTGCAAGTCCTACTCTTAATCTTTCTCCCATTTTTTCAGCATTCTCCGCCATCTTCTCCGACTTCAATACTTCTAAAGATTTTATAGCCACTGCACATGCCAATGGATTTCCACCATAGGTAGAACCATGTTCGCCTGGTAAAATTTGCATCATAATTTCATTGTTAGCTAGTACTGCAGAAATAGGAAGGGTACCACCACTTAATGCTTTTCCTAATATTAAAATATCGGGTTTTACATTTTCATGATCGCAGGCTAACATTTTTCCCGTTCTTGCTAAACCAGTCTGAATTTCATCTGCAATAAATAAAACATTGTACTTATCACATAAATCACGCACCGCTTTTAAATAACCATCATCGGGAATAACTACACCCGCTTCACCCTGAATAGGCTCTACCATAAATGCAGCAACCTCTTTATCTTTTAAAGCTTCTTCTAAAGCTACTAAATCATTATAAGGTACTAAGCCAAAGCCTGGCATATAAGGGCCAAAACCTTTAAAGCTAGAAGGGTCGGTAGAAGATGAAATGGCTGCTAGTGTGCGTCCCCAAAAATTTCCTTCAGGAAAAATTATTTTGGCTTTATTTTCAGCAATACCTTTTACATTATATCCCCAACGGCGCGCTAATTTAATTGCAGTCTCTCCACCTTCCACCCCTGTATTCATAGGAAGTACTTTATCGTATCCGAAATATTCGGTGATATATTTTTCATACTCGCCCAATAAATTATTATGAAAAGCGCGAGAAGTTAAAGTGAGTTTGCTGGCTTGTTTTTGTAAAGCTTCAATAATAGCTGGATGACAATGCCCTTGGTTCACAGCAGAATAACCACTTAGAAAATCGAAGTATTTTTTACCATCTACATCATATAAATAAACACCTTCACCTCTTTCGAGTACAACTGGAACTGGGTGGTAATTATGAGCGCCATATTGCTGTTCTAGTGCTAAATATTTAGCAGCATTAGAACTCACTGTTGAATGAGTCATTTCTATAAATTAAATGAATGGAAATTATATTGTTCTGAAAACTGTATACAAATGCGAAAAATAAATTTCGCTTGCATACAAAAAATAGGAGGTGGTTAAACTACCCCATGGGATGATTGAGTAAATCTAGGTTTCTATGTAAAAAACTTCCTGTGTTCATAGGGCTAAGTTAGTTTTTTTACTTCAAATTCCCGTATTTTGGGCTTACATTCGCAAAAACAATTACATTGAAACCGCTTGTCTCTATAGTCATACTAAATTATAATGGGGCTGGTTATTTAGAAAAATTCTTGCCAACTGTTTTAGCCACTCAGTATGATAACTTTGAAGTGGTTGTGGCCGATAATGGTTCTTCAGACAATTCTATTTCTTTAGTTAAAGAGAAATTTCCAACAGTTAAAATAATTACCAATAATACAAACGAAGGTTTTGCAGGTGGCTATAATTGGGCATTACAAAAAGTAAAAGCTATTTATTATGTTTTACTAAATTCAGATGTGTCGGTCAATGCTCATTGGATACAACCCATGGTAAATTTATTGGAGTCTGATAAAACTATTGCAGCTTGTCAGCCTAAAATTTTATCTTATAATAATAAGGAAGTATTTGAATATGCAGGTGCTGCAGGAGGTTGGATAGATGCTTTAGGTTATCCATTTTCAAGAGGGCGTGTTTTTGATGTATGTGAAAAAGACAATAAGCA
>JABMML010000258.1 GCA_013205585.1 Chitinophagaceae bacterium
AGGGTTATGAAGATTTTTTGAGAAAATGAAGGCGTTGATTTGTAATGGGTTATGTTTTGACGAAACCGAAATCAACCAATTTCAGTCGAATTCAGGGGGTGTTTTCATGACACAAAAAAACTATCTTCAGCCTATTAATTACATATTATGCATACCTATCTTGTAAATGCGACTATTCAAATTCTACCATTAGCCCAAGACAAGCATCCTTATGACTGGGTAGATGATGCTATTACTGTGATACAATCCTCTAATTTAAAATATGAAGTTAGACCTTTTTCAACTGAATTAGAAGGTAGATACGATCAGGTTATAAAGCTATTCAATGATGTGAATGAACATCTTTATGCAAAGAAATGTGATGAATGGATATGTAATTTACAAATCCAAATAAGAGCTAACGGCGATATGACTGGAGAAGAAAAAACTGCTAAATTTAAAATATAATCACTCGACTTAGCAAGATTTGAGGGGGTGTTTTCCCCACGAGGGAAAAACAAGTACATACTAAAAAATTGAACAAAATTGAATATTTAAAAACTGTAAATTCTAAAAGAGTTATGAGATATTTGATACTAAACAGTTGTGAACCTCATGCAGAAACAGAAAAGGACCCACGATTTAACGTAAGTCCTTGATTTATATGAAGCCAGTATTGAACTACATTATAACCAAATGTAGAGGGATTTAGGGAATTCTATAGTTTGGTATGCGTCTTAAATAAGTTCCTTAAAATTAAATAAAGTCAGACTTAAATATCGACTTTTTCATCTCAAAGGTTCTTCGAATTTGAACTCATTAAGAACCACTTAATTTCAATTTTATTACACTTCCATATTCACATTTAATTGAAAATGCATCTTTTAGTAAAGTTTGATTAACATGGCTTAGTATGGACCTAATAACACCTGCATGTGTAACAATAACTACTGATATAAAAGATTGGTTGGTTAAAATATCAAGGAAATTTTTTACTCTTTGATGAAGCTCTATGAAATTTTCTCCACCATGGGGTTTTTTATTGACAAAATCATTCATCCAAATCTGTAAATCAACCTGATCGATATCATCCCACTTATTATTTTCCCATTTTCCAAAATCTACTTCTTTTAACAAGTCACTATATACCACATTTAAATGATTGTATTTATATTCACTTAAATAGGAAGCTAATAAACTGCATCGGATTAATGGACTAGCATATATCACATCTGTACTATCAGGTAATTGTGATAAAATACTTTGAATGGAAATGTTAAAACCTACATCATCAATTGCAACATTTGTTTGACCGTAACAAATAGATTTGTCGATTAATGGTTTTGTATGTCTAATTAAATAAATTTCCATAAAACAAAGGCTGATAAATAAAATACAATTTCACATAATTGTTGTGTAGCACCAAGACAGTCGCCCGTATAACCACCAATCCATTTTTTAAAATAATTAGCTAAATATACTTTCATTAAATAAACAGGAATGATAAGTAAAAATGCCATTGCATTCTTAAAAAGTATTATCGGAAGAATACCAAATAAGGATGCAATTAAAAAATGAGTAAATAAAAACTTTTTGGCAACTGGTTTTGCTTTGCTATCCTCGTTCTCTCTCACGTATTCGTGTGTAAGAATAAATGTAGAGGCAGCCCATCTTGATAAAGCATGTGCAGCTATTAATACAATGGGGATTTGTATGGGCGTAAAAGATGCAAGAACATAAAATTTTAAAGAGAGTATAAAAATAGTACCAATTACTCCATAAGCGCCTACCCTGCTATCCTTCATGATCATTAATATCTTTTCTTTAGTCCATCCACCGCCAAAGCCGTCACAGACATCTGCAAAGCCATCTTCGTGAAAAGCCCCTGTTAACAATACAGAAGCAGCCATAGATATTATAATTGCAATGGATGGGTTAAATAAATAATTTGCCCCTACATATACCAATACTGCAATTATTCCTACTATCCAACCAATAAGTGGGAAATATTTTGTGGCTTTATTTAAGTAGTCAGCATCATGATTTACCCAACTAGGTACTGGGATTCTGGTATAAAACATAACAGCTGTTAAAAATATTTGTACTTCTTTTTTCATTTTTATTTATTCTTTATTACTGATATTCGCTGACTCAAAACTTGCCATCTCGTTTAAAAAATTTATTGCACTTTTAACTAAGGGAATTGCAATGGCAGCACCTGTACCTTCACCTAAACACATTTGTAAATTTAATAATGGTTTAGCCTTAAGGTAGTGTAACATCTTTTCGTGACCCTTTTCACCACTGACATGTGCAAATATGCAATTCTCTAAAATAGATTCATTTATTTTACTTGTTATAAGTAATGCGGCAGTAGCAATAAAACCATCTACTAAAATAATCATATTTTGATTTGCTGCTTCAATGTATGCACCAACCATCATTGCAATTTCAAAGCCACCTACTTTTTGCAAAAGTTTTATCGGCTTATCGTTTAATGCTTGTAATTGGTGAAATTGATATACTTTTTTAAGTGTTTTCATTTTTTGAGTAAGCTGTACCTCATTAACACCTGTTCCTCTTCCAATACAATCTTCCACATTCATTTGTAATATGCTACTCATTATTAATGATGCGGATGAGGAATTACCAATACCCATTTCACCAAATCCAATGGTATTACAACCATTTAAAACAATATTTTTCACTATTTCTTTGCCTTTTTCAATAGCGCTATGGGTTTCAGCTTCTGTCATTGCCTCTTCCAAAAGATAGTTTTTAGTGCCTAAATTCATTTTTGCAGTGATGAAATTTTTAGCATCTATCATCACATTAAAGTCATAATTAACACCACAATCCACCACTTTTAATTGAATGTCATTTTGTCTGCAAAAAACATTGATTGCTGCTCCCCCATTTAAGAAATTTAAAACCATTTGAGCAGTAACTGCTTGTGGATATGGATTTACTAGCCCAGTAGCAGCTATGCCATGATCGGAAGCAAAGACCACAATATGTGGATTGATAATTTGTGGTGTTAGACTATTTTGTATTTGTCCAATTTGTAAGGCAATTTCTTCGAGCATACCCAATGCACCCAAGGGTTTAGTTTTAAAATCTATTTTATGCTTTAATTCATCTATAATAGGAGATGGTGCAGTATTCATAATTAAAAATTTATGATTGTAATAATATATCACAGAACCAGAAGCCTTTTGTACCCACCTCTTTAATTGGAGTAGGATGGTCTTTAGTTTTTAATATTAATTCTTTATAGGTTTTTTCTCCAGCCACAATATTCATTTTTGTTTTAAAAAAAGGTGCTTCATAGCAAAAGCTGTGAAATTCACCATTTTCTCCACAAGGATCTACATTTTTTGGCAATTGGGACAAAAAACTATCATCAATAACCCTACCGCACCAGTCTTTGTCTAAATAACCATCATTGATACAACAGGTAATGGTTTTAAAACCCTTTTCAATAAAATCATTTATTAATTGTAATGTGTCTTCTTGCCATATAGGGAATAAACAATTCATTCCAATACCTCTCATTTTATCTTCACGGTATTGTTTTAAGTCTTCTAAAAAAATATCTCCAAATGCAACTGTACTTATTCCTTCAGCTTTCACTTTTAACAATGTATCATTCATCTGTCGTTCATACTCATTGTTATCTGCCTCATACACATATACTTTTAACAAGGGAATACCAATTGATGCGGCTTGTGCTTCAATTAGTTCTTCTCTAACGCCATGCATTGAAAGTCGCTTTAAGTTTCCATTAATGGTACTTAATAAATATTTTACTTCATATAATTCATTTTGTAAAATCTTATATAATGCATAACTGCTGTCTTTACCTCCACTCCAACTAACCACGATGGGTATTTTATTCATTCTTATCATCTTTTACAACTAAGGATATCCCACTAACCATAAAGATTACTTTACTTGCTTTATTTGCAGCATATTGATTTGCCCAACCTTGCAAGTCGGTAAACTTCCTGCCAACCTCTGTTTCGGCATGCATTCCCATCCCTATTTCATTACTAATAATTATAAATGTTCCTTGTTTTTCGTGTAATGCATCAATTTGTGATTTAAAAAGATTTAAAGACTGTTCAATATTATTTTTAGTATCCATAAAAAAGTTAGTAAGCCATAATGTGACGCAATCAATAATACATACTTTATTTTCAATTGGAAGTAAGCTTACATTTCTTTGTTCCTCAAAATTTAACCATCTTTCATCTCTTTCATTTTGATGACGTTTTACTCTCTGCTCAAAATCATCATCCCAAACCTTGGCAGTTGCAACATAAATAGGATTATCTGACAAGGACAATGCTAATTTTTGTGCAAAACTACTTTTACCACTTCTAGCACCACCAGTAATAAATATGATCATACTTTTTTTTAATTTGTAATTACATTCTCTACATTGTAAGAAAATGTTTTATGCTTAAGGCGCTTAGGAATTTTAAAAATATTGGGATGAAACAGCGCTGCTAGTAATTCAATGCCGTCCACTAATGTAGACGGTGATGGTTGCGTGAACAAATCAAAGTCTATTAGAAAAACTTGATTGTTTTTTACAGCCTCTAATTCATGCCAATTTTCTTTAATTGATAATAAGGATAACTCTCTTTTAGCTCTTTCAATATGGAAACCACATGGAGCAATGATTAAAACCTCTGGATTGTATTTAATTATTTTATCCCAAGGGATTGGGATACTATCTCCTCCAGGATTACTTAACATATCAATGCCACCTGCTTGTGCTATCTGAAAAGGTATCCAATGACCACAATTATAGATTGGTTCAATCCATTCTATAAGCATCACTCTTTTTAATGGCATTGAATGCAAGCGAAGTGTATCCAAAATACTCGCTGTTCTTTTTTGTAAACCAGCTAAGTAAGTATAAGCTGCTTCCTCATGACCCATTGCTGTTGCAATTAGGGTTGCAGTCCTATAAACATCCTGCAAATTATTAGGCGTAAGTGGAATTAGCTGTGGCTGTTTAGTTAGCTTTGCTACCGCTGCTTCAGTACATTTAGTGTCTATCTGGCAAACCTCACAAGTGTCTTGTGTAAAAATTATATCTGGGGCGATTTGCTCCAATATTGCTTCTTCTACATAATACAAACTTTTCCCTTGTGCTTTGCTGGCGGAAAATATTTTATCAATTTCTGCACTAGAGTAATTTTTACCTTCCATTACACAGCGAACCACTTTTTGTTTTTCATCGAGTGCTTTTTGGGGACACTCAAAAGTGATACCATATAATAAATGCTGTAACTCCATATCGTAAATCATTTGAGTGGCAGCTGGTAAAAAAGAGCATACTTTCATGTGTTATAATTTAGAAGCTTAGTTATACTAATTTTAGTGCGGGATTTCTCAATTTCATCCACTCGAATGAGCCAAACATCATTAAACTATACACCAGTGTACCTGCTAAAAAGTTTAACATAAACGGAAAGCCCTGTATGTAACATTGAAGTAGACCTGGCCAATCTCTGCTTAAAGGCAACATGGTTCTCAAATCGATACCTCCACTTACCCAGACTGTGAAATCAGCCAATAACCAATGTGTAAGTGCTGCAATTGTTGCTGAAACCAACACATTTTTTACAGTTATTGTTTTTATTAGCCATTTTCCCATTAAAGTGATTATAATGTATATGCCATAAATCCAGTACCATCCACTGTACATGATACCATATTTTCCATGCAACACAAAGTACTGAATGATTAAATCGCTAGCGAAGAGAGTTAGTAATGGAAAAAAGACTGCTTTCCAATTTTTACTAAAATAGGCACCACCAAATAATCCCATGGCTCCTATGGGGGTAAAGTTTGACCATGGAGTAAGTTGTGCTGAATCTGGAATACGCATTGCAGCGACTGCAATCATAAATAAAGCGAGTACAGTAAAGCGAGGATTGATTTTTTCAGTTATCATAATATGTGATTTAAAATAAAGTAGATTATTAAATTTAGTAATAAAAAAATTATAAATTAATACTTATGCCAGTCATAACGTTAAACTTTTTACTGTTATATCCAACTACATCAAAGTATTGCTGATTGGTAATATTACGTAAATCAATAAATACATTTAATCTTTTTGAATACTTATAGCCTAAATAACAGTCTAAAGTATAATATTGAGGCATTTTACTTGGACCTGCATCATATTCACCTTTCAATCTAGTACCTATATACCGATAAGAAGTGCTTATGGTAAGTAATTTAGTGGGTTGCAAAGTAAGAACACTATTTAAAGTAATATTAGGACGGCGAAATAAATTTTTAACTTTTACTTTATTTTCTGTTCCTTCCCCATCCACATAGGTAAAATTATTGGACCAATTACCTATTGCACCAATGGCAATCGTACTCTCCATTTCAATGCCATAGTCTTGTTGTAGATCTCGATTTATATATTTACCGTCATATGTGACTGGGTCAGTAAAAAAAATAATTAAGTCTCTGGCGTCTCTTTTAAAACCAGTAAGCCTGAAGCTATTATTATGATTACGTGTAAAAGTTTGAAAACCTATTTCATAGTTATTACTTTTTTCGGGCTTTAAAGATTTATTACCATACTCACTGTAAAGTTGATATAGCGATGGAATTTTATAAGCAGAAGAAATATTGACAAATAGTTTTGTATTATCATTAATATTATATGAAGGATTAAAGGTAAAGGTTGAATTACTCCCATAAATACTGTGACTATTCAATCTAAAACCCACTTCTATATTAAATCTTTTTAAATCCCTGATTATAATAGAATTATAAATTGATGTATTATTTGCTTTTGCGCTATCACCTAACGCTGTTTTGTAAGGTCCATAATCACTAATACTAAAATAATTTTGCTTGGTATTCTGGTCAATGTATTGCAAACCGGATACTAAGGATATAGTTTTACTTAATGGAATATTACCATATATTTCTGTAATTGCACTATTACCATTATAATTTCCTTTAGAATATTTAGCAAACCCACCCACACTAGCACTATCGTCTGTAAAAATCCTCTCTGCATTTATAAATGTTTGAGATAAATTAAGTTTTATTTTATCTACTGTATAAGTCAACTCCTGATTGATAATAGTATTCTTGTTATCAATAACATTATCCTTGTCATCCTGAAATGCACCCGCATCAATATCTGCTTTATATTTGGCAAAACTTAATAAACTCTTTAATGCAAAATGATTGCTAATTTGGTAATGAAGATTTGATTGAATATTGTTTTGTGCAAACTTATCATTCTCAAAATTCTTAACGCCCGTACTATCGTAAGCTGAAGAAAATCCATTACTATTAGTAAAATTATATCCCACATTATAATTCAACTTTTTTATGGCACCTCCAATGCCTGCATTGCCTCGCAGAGTATTATAGCTTCCATAACTAAGTAATGCCGTGGGTGTAATTTTATCTTTATTTCCTTTTTTTGTAATAATATTGATCACTCCAGCTACCGCATCACTTCCCCATAAAGTGCTTTGTGCTCCTTTTAAAATTTCTATACGTTCTACTTGTCCAATAGCTATATTATTTAAATCAAAGCTGTTGTTTATTTGTGATGGATCGCCAACAGGAACACCATCAATTAATATCAAAGCATTACCCGTACTTGCCCCACGAAAATATATATCCTGATTAGTACCTAAATTATTATTAGCCCCATTTATAAAAATGCCTGCTTGGTAATTAATAATTTCAGTAATTGTTTTGCCTACATTACGTTGTAATGTTTGCTGGTCGATAACAATTACTACTTTTCCTGTAGTGCTTTGTTTTTGTTCAAACTTTGTGGCTGTTACAATTACTTCATCTAAATCTTTTGTCTTAGAAGTGTCTTGAGCATGTAGCTGACTGCTGATAATGACAGCAGTCAAAACTAAAAATCTTTTTTTCATTTTTTGAAAAATTTTTTGTTGTGACTGCTCCCGGTAAATAAAAAGATAGAAATATAAGAGTCCTAAGACGTTTACATTTCAAGCCTTTCTCCCGAAAGCTGAAAATTGTTGTTATAATGGCAGGTCTTCTGACTTACTCCATTGTTCTAAGCCTTCCCGTTTTAACAGTGGCAGATATTTAGAACAACACGAAAGGAGCTTACAGCTACGGGGATAGTTCCGGAATTTGACCGGATTCCCTTTTAATTACTATCTTTTACTTTAAAAGGATTGTAAACCAATATCTGATAAAAATAATGAAAGATTTTATAATGCCTTGTTCTAAGTTATTAACATCATATTATTATATTATAAATAAATAAAATTATTTACGGGTCCAAAGGTGTTAACCGCTGTTGAAATATCAGCATTAAAAGTTCGTGTTTTTG
>JABMML010000259.1 GCA_013205585.1 Chitinophagaceae bacterium
GTGCTGCAAGCAGGCGCATCGCTTTGCATGCTTTTAGCTGCGGCAGTAACATTGTCCATTGAGCCAGCATTAGCTTCTACGGCTACAGCTACATTTGCTTTAGCTACTGGAGCTGCGGCAGGCGCTGTTACACGAATGCTACTTAGTTCAGGCTTACCTACTAAGGTAATATCACCTTCTTCACCTAAGTTTTCTACTGTAGGCTTATCTAGTACATGTACTAAATCGGTTCTGCCTAAATATTCATAAGCTAAAGAGCGGAATATAAAGTCAACGATAGAAGTAGTGGTTTTGATATTTGGATGGTCGACCATTCCAGAAGGTTCGAACTTAGTAAATACAAATTTCTCTACGAACTCTTCTAAAGGCACACCATATTGTAAACCAACAGAAATAGAAATGGCAAAGCAGTTCATTAAACTACGCAGTGTAGAACCTTCTTTTGCTAAGTCAATGAATATTTCTCCTAATGTGTTATCGTTGTATTCTCCTGTTCTTAAGAATAATACTTGACCGCCAATGCGTGCTTTTTGTGTGAAGCCACGACGCTTAGCTGGCAGTGATTTACGCTCAACAATACGTGATAATTGACGCTTGAATGTAGTGTCGGTAGAAGCAGCCATTCTTTTTTGAACTTCTTCTAATAACTCATCTACATTCAATTTACTTAAGTCCACTAATTGAGAACCGCCATCCATACTTAATTGTTCGTTAGCAGTAGCATCGGTTTTTTTCTTCTTATCAGATTTTGTACTTAATGGTTGGCTTAATTTAGAACCATCACGGTATATAGCATTCGCTTTTAAACCTAATGACCAACTCATTAAATAAGAATCTGCAATTTCTTCAACAGTAGCCTCGTGTGGAAGGTTAATTGTTTTAGAAATCGCACCAGATAAGAATGGTTGACAAGCTGCCATCATTCTAATATGTCCATGTGCATGAATATATCTAACTCCTTTTTTACCATTTTTATTCGCACAATCAAATATGGACAAATGCTCATCTTTCAATGCTGGTGCACCTTCTACTGTCATAGTACCACAAACATAATCGTTGGCTTCGTCAATTTGATCTTCTGTAAATCCTAAAGCTTCTAATAAATTAAAACTCCAGTCTGCAAATACTTCTTCTTTAAAACCTAATCTTGTTAAACAAGCGTCGCCTAAAGTAAAGCGGTTAAAAATAAATCCAATTTCAAATGCAGACTTAGCAGCACCATTTAATTTTGCAATTTCTTCTGCTGTAAATCCTTTCGCTAATAAAGATTCATTATTAATATGTGGCGCTCCTGCAAAACTTGCATGTCCTACAGCGAAGTTTACAATGGCATCATTTTCTGATTGAGAATAACCCAAGTTCTTTAATGATTGAGGTACCGATTGGTTGATAATTTTAAAGTACCCACCGCCAGATAATTTTTTAAATTTCACTAAAGCAAAATCTGGCTCAACACCTGTGGTATCGCAATCCATTACAAGCCCAATAGTTCCAGTTGGAGCGATAACAGTAGTTTGTGCATTTCTATAACCATATTTTTCTCCTAATTGAACTGCATCATCCCAAGCCTTAGTTGCAGCTTTCAATAAATAATCAGGAGTATACTGAGCTTTAATTCCTTGTGGTTTAATTTCAATACCTACATAAGCATCTTCTGCATCATAAGCAGCAGCACGGTGATTACGCATAACACGTAACATGTTTTCTTTATTTTCTTCATATCTATCGAAGGCACCTAAGAAAGAAGCCATCTCTGCAGATGTTTTATAAGCCACACCAGTCATCATAGCTGTGATGGCACCTGCAATACCACGAGCTTGTTCGCTATCGTAAGCAATACCACTTACCATTAACATAGAACCAAGGTTGGCAAAACCTAAACCTGTAGTTCTGTAGTCATAAGATAATTGTGCTACTTCTTTTGAAGGGAACTGCGCCATTAAAATAGATACTTCTAATACAGTCTGCCATAATCTTGTAGTATATTCAAAACCAGTTACATCGAAACTATTGTCTGACTCATTGAAGAATTTACGCAAATTAATAGAAGCCAAGTTACAAGCCGTGTTGTCCAAGAACATATATTCTGAACAAGGGTTAGAAGCATTAATGCGGCCACCTTTAGGACAAGTATGCCACTCATTAATAGTAGTATCATATTGTGTTCCAGGATCGGCACAACGCCAAGCAGCATTTGCAATTTGATCCCATACTTCACGCGCTGGAATAGATTGCATTACACGACCATCTGTTCTTGCTTTTAATTCCCAGTTGCCATTTTCAGACAATGCTTTAAAGAAGCTATTCGGAATACGCACCGAGTTATTTGAGTTTTGGCCAGACACTGTTGCGTAGGCTTCTCCTTCATAACTATTATCATAACCAGCCGCAATTAACGCAGCTACTTTATCTTCTTCTTTTACTTTCCAGTTGATAAATTCTATTATTTCTGGATGATCTAAATCTAAACAAACCATTTTAGCAGCACGACGCGTTGTTCCACCACTTTTAATGGCGCCTGCAGCACGGTCTCCAATTTTTAAGAAACTCATTAAACCACTTGATGAACCACCACCAGATAATTTTTCATTCGCTCCACGAATTTGTGAGAAGTTAGTTCCTACTCCAGAACCGTATTTAAAAATTCTTGCTTCTCTTGTCCATAAATCCATGATACCACCTTCGTTCACTAAATCATCACTTACACTTAATATAAAACAGGCATGTGGTTGTGGACGCTCGTAGGCACTTGTTGATCTTTTTAATTTTTTATCGGTAGGGTCGACAAAGTAGTGACCTTGTGCACCACCTGTGATACCATAGCTCTCATGCAGTCCTGTATTAAACCATTGTGGCGAGTTAGGCACACAGGCTTGATTTAATATACTATATACTAATTCCTCATAGAATACTTGCGCATCTTTCTCTGTTGCAAAATAACCATAACGCTCTCCCCAAACTCTCCAACAATTTGCCATACGATGTGCAACTTGCTTCACAGTTGTTTCACGACCTAATGAACCATCTGGTTGTGGAACACCTGCTTTTCTAAAATATTTTTGTGCAAGAATATCTGTTGCAATTTGACTCCACTGTTTCGGTACCTCCACATTATTCATTTCAAATACTTTTTCTCCGTTTGGATTTTTGATTACGCTATCTCTGTAGTCGTATTCAAATTGATCGAATGGAGAAACATTGTCTTTAGTAAATCGGCGAGAAAATTCTAAGCCTTTTTTTGTTTTTGTAGTAGCCATGGTCTTTGTTCTATTTTGGATGTTAGTGAGTTATCCCCTTGGTTTTTGGAAACCTAGATGGGTATACGAAAATATATTGCTATGATGATATTAAAGCTATGGAAATATCAACAGCTGTGGAAAAGATATGTGGATTAAATTAAATACCTTATCCGGCTTGATTTCCGTGATTTATCCCCAACCAATGTTAGTTTCTTAGAAAAAAAACCTGCCCATTTTAGGTTTTTTTAGTAATAAATACAGATTGATTGCAATACATATAATTAAATTGGATAATTTTGAGGATTCTAGCAAAAAAGCTGCACCTTACGGGGGTCAAAGAAATGAAGCATACTTTATACAATACAATACAGCAAGGCAAGGCCAATGCAAAAAAGGCCCTGGCTATTTTAATAGACCCAGATAAGCTTAATAATGAGCGTTTAGCCCAAACCATTGAATTGGCTGTAAAGTCTAAAGTGGACTATTTTTTTGTAGGGGGGAGCTTGGTGGTAACCGATACTTTAGATACAACAGTAGCTGCCATCAAAAAGCAGTCAACTATTCCAGTTATTCTTTTTCCAGGTTCGCCCGATCAAATCACCGCTAAAGCAGATGCGCTTTTATACTTGTCTTTAATTTCTGGGCGTAATGCAGAATTATTAATTGGTCACCATGTAGTAAGCGCTTCTTTTATTAGACAAAGTGGTTTAGAAATTATGTCAGTAGGTTATATGCTCATTGATGGAGGTTCTCCAACTACGGTTTCTTATATATCTAATACTAATCCTATCCCTTCTAATAAGAATGATATTGCTATTTGTACTGCCATGGCAGGAGAAATGCTAGGCCTTCAATTAATATATATGGATGCGGGCAGTGGTGCTCAAAGAGCCATTCCTACTGGGATGATTCAAGAAGTGGCAAAACATATTCAAGCGCCTTTAATTATTGGTGGTGGTATTACTACGGCTGAGAAAGCAATAGAAAATTGCAAAGCAGGTGCCGATATTATAGTCATTGGA
>JABMML010000260.1 GCA_013205585.1 Chitinophagaceae bacterium
ACCGATGATGAAGGAAGCATGCCTAATGAACCTGCTAATACAGAAGCTTCATCACTTATAATATCTCCAAATAAATTCTCTGTTAATATTACATCAAACTGTGCTGGATTTAAAATAATTTGCATAGCCGCATTGTCTACAAATAAATAATCAACTGTTACGTCTTTATATTCACCCGCCATTTTTTGTACTACTTTACGCCATAGTCTGGAAGTTTCTAAAACATTGGCTTTGTCTACTAGGCTTAATTTCTTTTTTCTTTTTTGTGCTTGTTGAAAAGCTAAATGAGCTATGCGTTCTATTTCTGCTACTGAATAAGAACAGTTATCGGTGGCCACTGTGCCATCGGCACTTAAAGTTTTGTCTCCAAAATAAATACCTCCGGTTAATTCTCTAAAAATAATGAAGTCTACATTTTCTAATATTCTTGGTTTTAAAGGACTAAGATGATGTAAGGTCTCATAAGTTTTTACCGGACGAATATTAGCAAACAATTGTAATTCTTTTCTAAGTTTTAATAAGCCTTGCTCGGGACGCAGTTTAGATGTTGGGTCGTTATCATATTTAGGATCGCCAATGGCTCCAAATAAAATAGCATCGCTAGCTAAACAAATTTTAATGGTTTCATCTGGTAAAGGATTGCCTGTTTTATCAATGGCAATGGCGCCCATTAATGCATGCTCATAATTAAACTCATGTTTAAATAGTTTAGCAATACTATTTAATACCTTCATTGACTGCTCTGTAACCTCTGGACCAATGCCATCGCCTAGGATGACTGCTATTTTCTTTTTCATTATGATAAAAGTTTATCTCTTCTTATTTATTTACTATTATTTATCTCTTCTTATTAATCTACTATTATTTTTATACTATTACTTGTTATGGTTTAATTCAAACTGCTCAATCTCTTCCTTCATGCTTAATAAATAATCAATATCGTCGTAGCCATTTAACATACAGGTTTTCTTGTAAGCATTTATCTCAAAACTCTCTGCAGCCCCTGTTCTATCAATGGTAATGGTTTGCTTTTCTAAGTCAATCGTTAAAGTAGATTCTGCTGACTGCGCAAAGATGGCTTGTAAGAAAGTATCAGATACTGTTACAGGTAGCACTCCATTATTTAAAGCATTATTTTTAAAGATGTCTGCGAAAAAGCTAGACACTACTACTTTAAAACCATAATCTTGTAATGACCATGCCGCGTGTTCGCGAGAAGAACCAGATCCAAAATTTTTAGCCGCCACTAATATCTCTCCGCTAAATTGTTTTTGATTTAAAACAAAGTCGGCTTTAGGTTTTGTTTCATCATCGTTTTCATATCTCCAATCACGAAATAAGTTTTTACCAAAGCCATCCTTAGTAGTGGCTTTCAAAAAACGAGCAGGTATGATTTGATCCGTGTCTACGTTTTCAATGCGTAGCGGAATAAACCTACTTTGTATTTTTTGTAATGATTGCATACTATTAATTTAACATAGTTCTAATGTCAGTAATCTTTCCTGTTAAAAGTGCCGCTGCTGCTGTCAGTGGGCTCACTAGCATTGTTCTAGCCCCAGCACCTTGACGGCCTTCAAAGTTTCTATTACTTGTACTTATACAATATTCACCTGCTGGTATTTTATCTTCATTCATGCCTAAACAGGCGCTGCACCCTGCCTGTCTTATTTCAATACCCGCTGCTGTAAATATTTTATCTAAGCCTTCTGCTTTAATTTGTTTAGCCACTTCTTGTGAACCTGGCACAATTAAAGTTTTCACGGAAGTATTTTTTTGTTTGCCCTTAATAATACTGGCAACCAATCTAAAATCTTCAATGCGTGAATTCGTACATGATCCTATAAATACATTTTGTACTGGCATGCCTAATAAACTTTGTCCCGCTTCTAAACCCATATAGGCTAATGCTTTTTCAAAGTTTTGTTTTTCTGTAGGATCGCTAATGCTTTCCATAGTTGGTACTTTACCGGTAACGGATAATCCCATACCAGGGTTGGTTCCATAAGTAATCATAGGGTCAATATCCGCTGCATTGATATTTATTTCAAGATCAAATTTTGCATCGGCATCTGTATACAGTTCTTTCCAATCTGCTAATTTCGTATTCCAATGCTCCCCCTGCGGTGCAAAAGGCCTTCCCTTTATATATGTATAAGTGGTTTCATCGGGCGCAATAATGCCACCACGCGCACCCATTTCAATACTCATATTACAAATAGTCATTCTTGCTTCCATACTTAATGCACGAATGGCAGAACCTGCGTACTCAACAAAGTATCCTGTGGCACCACTTGCAGATATTTTTGCAATGATGTATAAAATAATATCTTTTGAAACTACACCGTTTTGTAAACTGCCTTCGATATTAATACGCATTACCTTAGGCTTGGTTTGCATTACACATTGCGCTGCAAAAACCATTTCCACTTCACTAGTACCAATACCAAAAGCAATAGATCCAAAAGCGCCATGGGTAGAGGTATGACTATCGCCACATACTATGGTCATACCTGGTTGAGTAATACCTAACTCGGGACCTATCACATGCACAATACCTTGGTTAGGATGTCCTAGTCCGTATAATTCTACACCGTGCTTTTTACAGTTGTCTATTAATGTATCTACTTGAAATTTTGATAATTGATCGGCAATAGGTAAATGCTGATTCATGGTAGGCACATTGTGGTCTGCTGTGGCTACAATTTGTTTTGGTCTAAATAACTGAGCGCCTCTTTTTTCTATTCCAGTAAAAGCTTGTGGGCTGGTAACTTCGTGAATTAAATGCTTATCGATATACAATACCGAAGGGCCCCCTTCAATGATTTTGACAACATGCTTGTCCCAAATTTTATCAAATATTGTTTTTCCCATTTCTATCATTTCTTTCGTTTAGTCTTTCTTATTAGTTTATTTTATGCTCTCTTATTTTTTATCTAGAAAACTTTTTTATTTAGAATACGCAGTAGCTATTTCTACTAAATCATCATGTGTGACTTCTTTCTTTTTATCCGCTAATTGTAAAAAACTTGGATATAAAATATCGATATCATTTCTTGAATACTGATAACCTAGTTTTTGTAAACGGTGCGCTAATGCACTGCGTCCACTTCTTGCAGTGAGTACAATTTTACTAGCTTCTGCGCCTACTAATTCGGGATCGATGATTTCATAAGTTTGTGCTTCTTTCAAAAATCCGTCTTGATGTATACCCGATGAATGTGAAAAAGCATTACCACCCACAATAGCTTTATTCGGTTGCACGCTCATACGCATGATCTCTGCAACCTCATGGCTGATAGGGTTTAGAAGCCTTGTATTGATATTGGTATAATAACCTAAGTCTTTGTGTTGATTTAAAACCATCACTACTTCTTCAAGTGCTGTATTACCTGCACGCTCACCTAATCCATTAATGGTGCACTCTATTTGTCTTGCACCACCCATCACACCTGCAATTGAATTGGCAGTAGCTAATCCTAAATCGTTATGACAATGACAAGACAAAATAGCTTTATCAATATTGGGAACTTTGTTCACCAAGTATTCCATTTTAGCTTGGTATTGATAAGGTAAACAATAACCTGTTGTATCGGGAATGTTTAAAGTAGTTGCCCCTGCTTTCACCACGGCTTCTATCACTCTTGCTAA